>CAWUOD010000813.1:0-1779 GCA_963923115.1 uncultured Singulisphaera sp. | reverse complement strand
TCGTCGGCAGCGTCAGATGTGTATAAGAGACAGACCTACCCTCATCACCAAGGCCAATCCCTTCCCTGGTGCATACTTGCCCCATTGGCTGTAATAAAAGGCAAATGCACCTCGGCGAAGTGACATGGTGTCACCCATTTTTCGAACACAAAGGTGCCAAAAAACAAAAGAGCAGCCAATTCCCAAAATGTAAGCCAGAGTTGCCATTCCAATTTTTGCCAAGCCCAGGTCATTGGCAAACTGTTGGAAAATTTCCAAAGGCCCCTGCCCCGGGTTGCTTTTGGAAAGTGCATCAGAATACAAAATGCGTTGAAACTGCCAGGAAACCCCAACAACAACGATAACAAAAACCATGGGCCGAATAAGCCAAATCCACTTTTTCATGGTTGGCCCACCCGGCCCTTTAGAGTTGTTGTACTAGGCCCCATTATCGATTGGGGTTTCCGGAAGGCGCCGAAGGAATTCCCAAAGGCGCGGAGGAGGTTAAGGGTGAACCTGGTGGAGGTGGTGGGACAACAACCGTGCTTGACGATCCGCTGCCGCTGGCCGGGATCAAAGGCAGGTTGGCTGCGTCGGGATTGGCCGCAGGCAAAAGGGGTTGGCTCGCTACCGGACGCTTGTTTGCAGGAACTGTTTCCAGTCGCTGGGCTTGGACAACCCCGGAAGGTGCGGAATCTGAAACTGGGGCCGGGGGAGGAATTTGGGCAGCCACAGGCTGAATCCCAGTGTTGGAATTTGTGGTTTCAGGCGTCGTAACCGCCGTCTCGATCTTCGGAGTGTTTGTTGGGGAAATGGTTTTGGAAGGTGTGAGTGGCTCCGAAGTCGGAGGCCATGTTGCCGGTCGGGGTTGAGCTTTTGCAATCGTGCTTGGGGCGCTTGAACCGGAATTGCGAACAAACCCACACTTTTCGGAGCATCCAACCCCCAGAATTGTGGTTGTGGCGATAATTGATTTCAGGAATTTGTGCGAAATCGCCATGAAACCCCCTCCTTGGGATTTGGTTGACAAAATTGAATAACCGCTTCATAACCTCTTTGCTGGTGGAGTCAATACAGTTTGGAAACCTTGGCTTGGCGGGGTAAAAAAACGGATCAAATCTTCGGCAGGTGAGGAAAGGACAGATACAATTGGATTATGATTTCCTTCATTTGCCTTTTAACCGCAACGCTTCCGCTGGCATGTTCTTTTCTGTTGGGACAGCTGAATGATGAAAATTACCAATTTTGCCTGCCCTACCTTGTCTGCCTAGGCTGGATGTCTTGGCACCGATTTAGAGATTCCTCCTTTCGGGTCACTTCTCCAAATGTCCTTGATTGGTTTCTGATAATTCTTGTTTGGGTTGTTTGCTTGGGTGCGACAATTTTGAATTATCCCCGGGGGGCCTTTTTGGGATTCCTGTTAGCAGCATTTATGGTTTTTAAGCTTATTCTGGATAAACAGTCGCTTTTCAGGATCCTGCCAGTTTTGGCAGCAGGTCTTTTGGTGATTCCCCCTCCCCTTGGGCTCTTGGATTCGCTCACCGCATCCCTTCAAACGATGGTGGTTTCCGTTTGCCACCATGTTTTGGTATCCGTTGGCCTTCTTCACCGGGTTACTGGGAATGTGATTCTTTTGGCTGATCGTCCACTTTTAGTCGCTGAGGCGTGCAGCGGGGTTAGGTCCTTAATGTCCATAATTGGACTTTCGATCTGCTATTGCCTTTTCCAGGAAAGGAGCTGGCAAAGGTCCATAACCTGTCTCTTATACACATCTGACGCTGCCGACGATACTCCTTGTGT
>CAWUOD010000812.1:0-1786 GCA_963923115.1 uncultured Singulisphaera sp. | reverse complement strand
GCATTGATCCGCTTGAGGGAGGAAGGGACCACGGTCATACTCTCGACTCATGATCTCGCTTTGGCGGAACAGATGTGCGATTCATTTTTCCTCATTCACAAAGGGAAAAACCTCCTTTCGGGAACCTGGGCCGAAGTCCAGCGCGACCACGGAGGCGAGCGGGTGAGAATCTCATTTGTGGATCCGGGTATCCGTCCCATGGACGCTTATGGCATTTCGAGCGCCATCCCAACGGGTGAGGCTTGGGAACTGCACCTTGCTCCCGGCGAAACCCCGGAATCGGTCCTGCCCGGACTTTTAAGCCTTGGCCCAATCAGGCGTTTTGAAACGGGACAATCGTCCCTTGGCGACATATTTCTCAGGCTGGTCGGCGCAACGGCAGGCGCGTCCGTCGGACACTAAAAATCGCACGAAAACCCTCACTAAAAACCTCATCGGAGCGACAAATGGAAAAAATATTGGTGATCGCCCGTCGCGAGTTTCGGGCCGCGGTGGGAAGCAAGGCCTTTCTGATTTCGATTATCCTGATGCCGGTCATGATGCTGGGAAGCATCGGCGTCCAATTGGCCCTCGACAAATTCCGCCCCGACGAGGAGCGAACCCTTGGGGTCATTGACCGCACACCGGGCCAGGCCGCCCGTATTGTGGAAACCCTTAACCTACTTGCCGCGGACGCCGCCCCAACCGCTGGGGATCCCCTGGCGGGAAAAAGCGACAAAAACCGGACAGTTCGGCTCAAATTTGTCGCCATTACCCCCTCAGCCCCCGATGACGATTCCATCCTCAAACAGCGTGTCGAGACGGGCGATCGGGTTCGCAAGCGCGAATTTTCCGGATTTTTTGAAATACACCCGGAAGCCATGACAAACCCCGCAAAGGATGCGCCACCACGGGACGATGTCACCTACTACACAGACCGGGCATTTGATCGCGATGTTCTCACCATCGCCAGCGGAAAGGTACTGGCGGCGGTCTATTTGCAACGGGCCGCAAAAGTCAATCCACTTCTTTTGGTAAAGGGTCGAACCTCCTACACCCCCGAGGAACTTGCCTCACTCATTCGGGAAACCAGCAAGGCGGGGGCCCGCGGTTTGGCATTGAAAGACCTCCCTCATATCGACCCGGCCTCGGGAAAACCTGTCGATGGCGAAGAGGCAAAAATCGCGGAGAATCTGATCGTGCCTCTGGTGCTTGTCATGTTGATGTTCATGGTCATCATGATTGGGGCATCCCCCCTGCTTCAAGCCGTGATCGAGGAAAAAATGCAGCGGATCGCCGAAGTGCTTCTCGGGTCGGCGCGACCTTTTGAAATCCTTATGGGAAAACTTTTGGGCATGACTGCCGTGGGGGTGCTCCTGGCGCTTGTCTATCTCCTTGGGGGGGCGTTCATCGCCTCGCGATTTGATGCCGGAAGGTTCCTTCGTGCTGATCTTGTTATTTGGTTCGTCGTTTTTGAAACCATGGCGCTTCTTATGTTCGGTTCGGTTTTCCTCGCGGTGGGAAGCGCGGTCTCGGATATCAAACAGGCCCAAACACTCCTGACTCCCGTGACCCTGGTGATGACAATCCCACTGTTCGTCCTGATGAGGGTTATCGAGGATCCAAGCGGCGGTCTCGCTCGCGGCCTATCCCTTTTTCCCACCGCGACTCCGATGATGATGCTCGCGAGGATCGCGCTTCAGCCCGATTTGCCCCTTTGGGAGCCTCTTTTGGGCGTATTACTGATGCTTCTGACCACTCTTCTGGTTGTGGTCATTGCCAGCCGTATTTTCCGGATTGGGTACCT
>CAWUOD010000811.1:0-1787 GCA_963923115.1 uncultured Singulisphaera sp. | reverse complement strand
TTCAACATCCTGTTGCAGGTGCTTGATGATGGCCGTCTGACAGACGGTCAGGGGCGTATTGTCGATTTCAAGAACACCCTGATCATTCTGACCAGCAATATCGGCAGCCACAAGATCCTCCAGTACAAGGGGATCCATGTGGGCGAAGTGTTCGAAAGGATGCAGGAGTCGGTCATGGAGGAGCTCAAGAAGCACTTCCGTCCGGAATTCCTCAACCGGATCGACGATACGATTGTGTTCCACGCCCTTTCCGAAAAGGATTTGGGACAGATCATCGAGATCCAGATGGATCGTTTGCGCAAACGCCTGGCCGAGCGTCAGATCACGCTGGTTGTCAGCGACAAAGCGAAGGCCAAGCTGGTCGAGGATGGTTATGATCCCGCTTTTGGCGCCCGGCCTCTCAAAAGGACCATCCAAAAGGAACTGGAGACACCCATCGCCAGGAAATTGCTGGATGGATCGGTAAAAGACGGCCAGAAGATCCAGGTGGATTTGAGTGGGGATAAATTAACCTTTGTGGGTGGTTGATTCCACAGATCAAAAGAGAGCGATCATGTCACAGGATTACAGGGAACCCTGGAATCATTCGGAAAGCAGGAGCAACCCGGGAAGCAGGAACCAACCGCTCCCGGGGCGGCCTCTTTTTCCGGGCCCCCTCACACTTATTGTGTTTGTCCTGATTATTGGGCTGCTGGGATACCAGGTAGCCCAATGGATCATGGATCGCGCCGGAGCCCTCAACAACCCGGATGCCCAGCCCCGGGCAGTGACTCCCCGGGGGGATTTGGCATCGGATGAGAAGTCGACGATTGAGCTATATGAGCAAAACCGATCTTCGGTGGTTCATATCACGAGTCTGGTGGCCGCAAGGCGAAACCGGTTCAGCCTCGACACGATGAACATCCCGGCCGGAACCGGTTCGGGATTTTTGTGGGATGACTCGGGGTATATTGTCACCAATTTCCATGTGATTCAGGAGGCGACGGGTGCGGAAATCACCCTTGCCGGGGAAAAGAACTCTTACAAAGCGGAGCTTGTGGGCGGCTACCCCGAGATGGATCTGGCTGTGCTCAAGATCAACGCGGGCGGAAGAAAGCTTCGGCCCATTCCAGTCGGCACATCCACAGACCTCAAGGTGGGTCAAAAGGTTTTCGCGATTGGCAATCCTTTTGGTCTCGATCAGACGCTCACAACGGGAATCATCAGCGCGCTGGATCGCGAACTCCAAGGGGAGACGGGCAATTCCCTCAAAAACCTGATCCAGACCGATGCCGCGATCAATCCAGGAAATTCCGGTGGCCCGCTTCTGGATTCGGCCGGGCGCCTGATCGGTGTGAACACGGCGATCCTGAGCCCCAATGGGGGCTCCAATGGGATTGGTTTTGCCATACCCGTGGACGATGTCAACCAGATCGTTCCGCAGCTCATTCGAACCGGCCGAGTTGTCAGGCCTGTCATTGGTGTTTCCCTTCTCGGGGAAAATTTCGCAAGGGAAAACGGACTTCAAGGCTTGGTGGTGAGAGGTGTGGAACCGAATGGACCGGCCGCAAAAGCGGGTATGATGGGCATTCGATTGGGGCGTGGCGGGATTTCGGGCCTTGGCGATATTCTCCGGGAGTGTGAAGGCGTAGAGCTCAAGGGATTGCGCGACCTTCACGCGGTCATGGAAAAGAAGAAGCCCGGCGATGTGGTCAAATTCAAAGTGGAACGGGACGGAGAAATCCGTGAGCTGATGATTACCCTGGCCGAGCCCAGTTCCTTTCAGCCGATTGCACCGCCCAGGTAAA
>CAWUOD010000810.1:0-1787 GCA_963923115.1 uncultured Singulisphaera sp. | reverse complement strand
ATAGAATTTTCAATTAGCAATTATTTTAAAAAACAATTAAAAATATTAATATCAACAATAAAAATTTAATTTTCGTTTCGGCCCAGGTTTTCCCTATGCAACCATTCCTCGACACGGATTCCTTGATAAAATTCCCCCAAACAGCTCGCCTTTGCAACTTTTTACTCCGGGAAATCCCATGACCGCCACCCTTTTGCTGGCCAGTTTGATGCTTCACCAGCCATTGCCCCGGATGGATGAGGCGACTGCCTCGCAATTCGCGCAACTGGCACTCAAGGCAATCGGGAAACCCTATCCCTACAAGCCGGCCCATGTTTGGGTCAATGACGAGGACAATCTGCCCCCAAGGCGACTAAACCCTGTGTTTTATGGCGCATACGACTGGCACTCCGCGGTTCATGGACATTGGGTTCTGGTTCGCACCCTGAAACAATTTCCCAATCTCCCGGAAAAGGACAAAATCCGTGCCACCCTGGCGAAACAATTCACCGCGGAGGCCCTGGCTGCGGAAGCCGCATACTTTTCCCGCCCCCATACCGGTCCTTTTGAACGGCCTTACGGCTGGACCTGGTTGCTCAAGCTTGTGATGGAACTGCGTGAGTGGGATGACCCGGACGCAAAAATCTGGGCAAGCCGGTTCGCTCCCCTGGAAAACCTGCTGGTCGATCGGTATCTGAAATACTTTCCAAAACAGAGCTACCCTATCCGTCATGGAGTCCATTCCAACACGGCGTTTGGCCTGGGTTTCGCCCTTGATTATGCACGGGCAATGAAAAATGGGAAACTGGAATCCCTGATCGTTGAAAGGGCAAAATTCTACTTCCTGAAGGACAAGGATGCCCCTGCTCGATGGGAACCCGACGGGGCGGATTTTCTCTCCCCCAGCCTGTGCGAGGCCGACCTGATGAGACGGGTTTTGCCCGGCCAGGAATTTCAGTCCTGGCTTCACGATTTTCTTCCCAATCTCCAAAGGAAAGAGCCTAAAAGCCTCTTTGTCCCCGCGACGGTTTCCGACCGGACCGATCCCCAGATCGCCCATCTGGACGGCCTTAACATCAGCCGGGCCTGGTGCCTGATTTCGGTCGCGAAAGCGCTTCCCGAGAATGATCCTGCCCGAAAACCCTTGCTCGAATCCGCGGGTATCCATGCCAGGGATGGTTTGGCCCATGTCGCAAGCGGGGATTACGCTGGTGAACATTGGCTTGCCAGTTTTGCCATGGAATTGTTTGGGAGATAATGGTCGGGTTGCGCGTTTTGGCTCATCATTCGAAGTCCAAATTGCCGGAAACCTCATTGACTGGTTGGGTTGGGACCGATTAAATATAGAGATCCTTCCTTTGGACCTCCCCCTCATTGAGGTTTCCCATGCTTGTAATCCCCGGCCAACCCGGCAAAGACAATTGTGATGGCGTTTCCCGTCGCGAACTTCTTCGCGTGGGCGGCTCCTCTGTTTTTGGATTCAGTTTGGCAAACCTTATGGGGCTTCGGGCCGCGACGGCTTCAGAAGGCACCTACGGAGGTCCCGGTTTCGGAAAGGCCCAAAGCGTCATCCTGGTTTACCTCCAGGGCGGCCCGAGCCACCTCGACTTGTGGGATCCCAAGGAAAATGTTCCCGACAATGTGAAAAGCATTTTCAAACCAATCTCCACCAAAATCCCGGGCGTCAATTACACCGAACTTCTGCCCAAATTGGCCCAGGTGAACGACCGTTACACCATGATCCGGTCGATGAGCTATACCCCGGTTGGTCTTTTCAACCACACAGCCGCAATCTATCAAATGCTAAC
>CAWUOD010000809.1:0-1789 GCA_963923115.1 uncultured Singulisphaera sp. | reverse complement strand
CTACACAAGGAGTATCGTCGGCAGCGTCAGATGTGTATAAGAGACAGAATAGGTGTACGCGGCCCAACAACAAAGTAGCGCGAAAGCCAAAGGCGGAATGGCGCGGTTTTTGGTCAAAACTTTGGGACGCAAAAGCAGAGCCGAAAGCGCGGGGCTAAGGGTGAGGGAGTTGAAAGCGGATATGAGGGTGGAAACCGCAATGGTCACTGCGAATTGTCTGAAAAACTGTCCAATGATACCCGATATGAAAAGGCAGGGTATGAAAACGGCGCTTAATACCAAACCAACCGCGATCACTGGACCCGACACCTCATCCATCGCCTGGATCGTGGCATCCCGGGGAGACATACCATGTTCGATGTGGTGCTCCACAGCCTCGACAACAACAATGGCATCGTCCACAACAATGCCAATGGCAAGTACAAGTCCGAAAAGGGTGAGATTGTTAAGACTAAAACCGACGGCAACCATGATCGCGAATGTTCCAACGACCGCGACCGGGACAGCCACAAGGGGAATAATGGTGGATCGCCAATTTTGCAAAAAGAGCAACACAACAGCCGCCACAAGAATCACAGCGTCTCGCAAAGTCACAAAAACTTCGTTGATGGATTCACGAATGAATGGGGTGGTGTCATATGCGATGGCGAAATCGATCCCGGGCGGAAAGCGACCACGCAGCTCTTCCATTTTGCCACGAACCAATTGGGAGGTTTCGAGTGCGTTTGTGCCGGGTAATTGATAGATTGAAAGGGCAACAGAGGGATTGCCATCCAATTTGCATACCTGATCATATCCAAGGGCGCCAAGCTCAATCCGCGCGACATCGGCAAGAAAAGTGACCCTTCCATCCGAATCCGATTTGAGGATCATTTTTCCAAACTGTTCCGGATCCGACAACCTTCCCAGGGTAGTCATCGTGTATTGAAAAACTTGTCGGCTCCCGACAGGCGGTTGTCCAATTTGTCCGGCGGCGACTTGTATATTTTGCTGTTCCACGGCCCGGACCACATCCGAGGCGGTAAGGTTCCTGACCGACATCTTTTCCGGATCGAGCCATATCCGCATGCTGTAGTCGCGTTGGCCCAAAAGAGTGATATCACCAACCCCCTTCAATCTTGATAATTCATCCCGTAGCTGGATGGTCGCATAGTTGCTCAAGTACAAATTGTCCCGACTCCCATCCGGCGAAAAGAGGTTGATGATCATCAGGACACTTGGCGCTTTTTTCTTGACTGTCACTCCACGGCGTTTGACCAATTCCGGCAATACAGGCAAAGCGAGGTTTACCCGATTTTGAACAAGCACCTGGGCCAGATTTAAATCGGCGCCGGATTTGAAAGTCACCGTCAGGGTGTAGCTACCGTCATTTGCGCATTGGGAGGACATGTAAAGCATATCTTCTACGCCGTTTATCTGTTGTTCCAAAGGCGCTGCGACCGTATCGGAAACAACCTGGGCGTTGGCACCTGGAAACACCGCGAAAACTTCCACTGTGGGTGGGGTGATCTCGGGGTATTGGGCAATCGGCAACTGAAATACCGCGATCGCTCCCGCCAGGGTGATCACAATGGAGAGCACACCGGCAAAAATCGGTCGATCAATAAAAAACCGGGAAAACATCGGATTATCCTTGGGGTTTCTTTTGATCGTCACCAAATGGTGCATTCGGAGGAGGAGGAAGTTTTTTGAGATAGGTTCGGCTCACCATGGTGGTGAGGGCACCAACGCGCCCCTTGACCCCTGTCTCTTATACACATCTGACGCTGCCGACGATACTCCTTGTGTA
>CAWUOD010000808.1:0-1793 GCA_963923115.1 uncultured Singulisphaera sp. | reverse complement strand
GAACGGGGACAATCTCGTTGGCGAAATTGATCGGTTTGGAGTCTTCGAAATCCGTGACCGAAACCGGAATTTCCGCGCTTCCCGAGGAGGTTCGCACACTCAGGATGGTGGACCCATTCCCAAGCGGAGTGACTCGGCCCTTGGGGGTGATCCGGGCGATTTTGGGATTGGAAAGGGTGAAGGTTGCGCCGGGGATCAGGTCGGCCAATCGGCCGGAAGGGTCTTTGCCCGTGAGGACCAATTGCGTGGAGGAATCGGATCCGGAAAGGGAAATGGATGGTGGATCGACGGAGAGCCCCGAAGGAGGCAGGGGGGCCGTGAATCCCGGGGCCCCAAGAAGCAGGGGCAACAACGGAAAGCAGATCGCCTGGAACAGCATATCGAGGGCTCCCCCCGGACCGCGACGAGAATTATGCCCGGCGGCTCAGCCGGGAAAAATCAACCAAGAAGTTCGGTGATCGGCTCGCGATCCGTGAGGATATGCTGCGGACGACCGAAAGTGTCCATGAAGGTCATGCCGGGGTCGATTCCCAGTGCGTGGTAGACTGTGGAAAGAACCCGTTGGACCGGGTAGCCCCGATCCCTGGGCTTTTCCGCGTTGGAGTTGGTCGCGCCGACCACCTGGCCGGTACGCAATCCACCACCGGCAAGCAGCGCATTCATCGCGGTGGGCCAGTGGTCCCGGCCCGCGGTGCCGTTGATTTTGGGAGTTCGGCCAAATTCGCCCCAAACCACAATAGCGACTTCATCGAGCATTCCACGCTCCTTGAGGTCACCCACAAGATTGGCGAGGGCACGGTCGAGGACGGGGAGTTGGCGCTTGAGCTGGCCAAAGTTGTTGGCATGGGTGTCCCAGCCACCATAGGAAAGTGTCACACAACCGACGCCCGATTCGATGAGGCGGCGCGCGGTGAGGAAGTTCTCCACCCCTTTGTAGGCCTCGCGAACCTTGGCATCTTCCTTGCCGAGGTCCAGAGCCTTGCGCACGGTTCCCGAAGAGACGATCTCAAAGGCCCGGCTCGTGAACTGGTCGATGCCGTTGGCGGTGCCGGTGGTGTCGGATTCCTTGCGAAAGTCGTCGAACTGGTTGAGCAAACCCCGACGCTTGTCAAGACGGGCGCCTGTGTTCGCTGTGGTTGGCCTCAGGTTGGCGACGCCGGGGCCCTCGGGGGTGAAAGGGCGATGGGCCACGCCGAGATAGCCGGGTTCTGTCCCCTTGCTGGATCCGCGAAGGCTCACGAACGGGGGGATGCCATCATCGGACATGCCGCGCAATTTGGAGATGACCGATCCAAAGCTGGGATGGTTCATGACCTTGTTTTCGATGTCGGAATAGCCTGTCATGACCAGGGAGTCGGAGTGTTCGTTGACGCTAACCACGCCACGGACCGCGGCGAAGTCCCCGAACATGGCGGCCTGGCGGGTGAAAAGCTCGTTGATGCGAATGCCGGGAATGGTGGTTTCGGCGCCAAGAAATTCGCCCCGGATTTCGGCTGGAGCATCGGGCTTGGGATCCCACATATCGATGTGTGAGGGCCCACCCGGAAGGTATACAAAGATAGCTGATTTGGCTTTGGACGATTTTTTGGAGCTGGTTCCGGCAGCCCGGGCTTTGAGCAGGTCGGAAAGTCCCAGGGAACCTGCCCCCAAGCCTAGGGCGCCAATTCTGAGAAAATCCCTGCGCGAACCCAGATCACAAAACCGACCGGATCGACCGAGGCCTTGACCGAGGATGGTAAACATAGGGGCTGTCTCTTATACACATCTGACGCTGCCGACGATACTCCTTGTGT
>CAWUOD010000807.1:0-1794 GCA_963923115.1 uncultured Singulisphaera sp. | reverse complement strand
GTTTGTACCTGTTTGAGATTCCCGCAGGTTATCGATCCGTTGGCAGGCCACAAATCTCCTCCAATCGCCCAGAACTTGGGGTTTTCATTCCGGATGTTACCATAAAACCTCCGGTTGTGGTAAATCCGCCCGGAAACGCCCCAGCGCAGCCAAAGCTTATTGAAGACGACATCATCGCCAGCAGGGTTCTTTCAATTAAGCTTGATGGACTTAAACCAAATCAGCTCCTGGAATTTTTTAATCAAATGCCCGGGGCATTCGACAAACTTTCCAAAGGGGAATTCAACGCAATTTCCATTCAGATGTTTGGATTCAAGCTTCTGATCGATTCTTTCGAGTTTTACCCCCTTCCAAACAATGATGGTGTGCTTGGTTTAAAATACGCAAACGGCTGGGCATTCTTTGGCAAGAATGATGCTGGCGAACCCAATCAGGTTCGGTTCACTCTGGGAGATCGCAATAACGGAGGACTTGTCCTCAAGGATGGTCGCCTCCAAAGCTTTCAATTGGCACTTGAGGGCTCCATCGAAGTGGCCGGCATTAATGTGGAGGTGACGGGCCTTAATGCCCGATTTGACGGTGGCCAGCTTCCCGATGGCAGCGACGGCTTCTTCCAACTCGTTGGCCAGTCATCCGCAAGCTATCAGGATTACGAATTGGGTTTGGCGCTTTCGGGTGATGGCTTTATCGTTGACGCCGCGGGCATTCGCACCTTCAATGGCAGCCTAACCGGGTCAATACCCATCGCCGGACAAAAAGTTGAATTGGGCACACTTGGAATGTCCTACGACCGTCTGGACGACAGCCTTACTTTTAGCGGATCATCCAAATGGACAATGTCCGGCGACAAAACAGACGACAACTATTTCGGGCTGGATAATATCGCGCTTAAGATCGGCATGGGCCGTGATTCATCAAAAATCGCCGGAGTCCGGAGCCTTTCCGCCAATCTGGCGGCAGGCTTGAAATTCGAAGGGATTGACCTCGATGTCAAAAACCTTTCCTTCGCATGGTTGCCGGATTCCGACGCTTTCAGCATTTCAGGCAAAACCACTCTCAAAACAGATGATAAATCGGTCGACCTATCCGCCGAATTGCCTGGAGATGGAATTGCATTCTCCAAAAGTGGTGTCACATTCAACGCCAGGATCAATGGAACTTTCATTCTTGGCGATTCAGGATACACCGTTTCAGTCACCGATTCCGGAGCGACCTATTCCGATGGAAAATTCGGATTTCAGGTGAATGGAAGTCTCAAAACCTCATTAACCGGAATGAAATCCGGAGAAGAGCTCGCCAATATCGGGGGATCGGTTTATTGGAACAATGGCAAATTGGAAAGTATTAGTGGGTTGGCCAGTGGTAAAATCGGCATGGAAAACGCCATCGTGGCATTCGATGACCTGGCTTTGGGTTATGACTCCAACTTGGGAACCTTGTCCCTATCGGGGGAAGCCAACCTTTCCCTGCTAAAGGATAATAAATTCAGCCAAGTCTTGTCTTTGGGGGGCGGCATCTCCCTTGCGAATGGCAAGGTCCAGGAATTGACCGCCAAGGTTGGCACAGGAGAAATTATCCTCAATGACAACATCACCATCAAACTTAATGGATTGGATGTTTCCTATAACTCGAATTTTGGCCGCTTTGCGCTTTCCGGGGCTTGCGATCTCGACCTGCAGGGAGACAAGGTAGGCCTTTCCCTTCCCGGGGATGGAATCGTATGGGCCAATGGTAATTTGCAGTCATTCAACGCGGGTGTGACTGGTTCAGTCACCTTGCAAAAAGATTCGGCGA
>CAWUOD010000806.1:0-1795 GCA_963923115.1 uncultured Singulisphaera sp. | reverse complement strand
AGGAGTATCGTCGGCAGCGTCAGATGTGTATAAGAGACAGGTCGAAGACTATGAACGGCCCGTGGAAACCTTCTCGGGAGGACAAATTAGCCGTCTTATGCTGGCAAAACTCCTCCTTGCCGCGCCTGATGTCCTTCTTCTGGATGAGCCAAGCAACCATCTCGATATTCCCACCACGCGCTGGCTTGAAGGCTGGTTGGCCAGCCAACCCGAGGCGATGCTCATCGTGAGCCATGATCGTGTGTTTCTCGACCGGGTTGCCACCAGAATATTCGAGATGGGAAATCAGAGGATTGAGAGCTATCCGGGCAATTTCACAGACTACTGGAAGCTCAGAAAAGAACGCCATGAATTGGCGCTCAAAGCATGGGAGTCCCAAAACGAATACTTGCAAAAACAGGAAGACTACATCAAAAGGGTCAATTACGGCCAGCTTCACAAACAGGCGGCCAGCCGACAAAAACAAATAGACAAAATCGAACGATTGGAAAAACCTGTTCTCGTGGACGCCCCAAGGATGCACTTTGGCGAGGTTAGCCGGGCCGGGGATGTCGTTATTGATTGCGAGAGACTCGCGAAGGCCTATGGCCCGCTAAAACTTTTCGACCGTCTGACCTTCCAGCTCCAGCGTGGCAAACGACTCGGGATCGCGGGACCCAATGGCAGTGGCAAGACGACCCTGCTTCGCATTCTTTTGGGAGAGGAAAAAGCAGATTCCGGTATCGCCCGTGTCGGACACCAGGTCGAAATCGGCTATTTCGACCAGCACCTTTCCCTCCTGGATCTTTCGGCCACGGCCGTCAGGGCCGCATGGCCTCCGGGTCAACCCGATATGACCGAGCAACGAATGCGCGACCTTTTGGGCCGCTTTGGCATCGCCGGTCAGGAAGTTGAACAAACCGTGAAAAACCTGTCCGGCGGACAAAAAAGCCGGATCGCGCTCGCAAGGCTCGTGGCCCGGGGCGTGAACCTCCTGATTCTTGACGAACCCACCAACCACCTCGATCTTTGGGCCTGCGAGGCCCTCGAGGAGGCGCTGCTGGGGTTTGATGGAACAGTCATTGTTGTCAGCCACGACCGATGGTTTTTGAACCGGGTGGCGGATCAAATGCTTGTCCTCGATGGAAATGGCAGGATTGAGGTCGTTTACGGCAACTTTGAAATGTACGAGAGGCTTGTGGATAGTCGCGCAAAGGCCGCGGCGGAAGCCCCTGGCAAAAAAACCATCCCGCAACCAACCAAAAACTCCTCACCACCAGCCTCCTCCCCAAACAAAAAGAAATGGAAATACCCTTTCAAAAAAGTCCCCGAGATTGAAAGCGAAATTGGTGTCACCGAGGACAGGATCGAGGAACTGGAGGCGGAACTCGTCAATCCGGATGTCTACAGGGATGGGTTGAGGGTCAAAGCCGTTCAGGTGGAATTGGATGGGCAAAAAGAGCGGCTTGTTGAGCTTTATGAGCATTGGGAAGAAATGATGGAGCGGTCGGGTAGCTGAACCGCCAAACCCAAAAGGGTGTTATTCGCCCCGAAAAACCCAAAAAGCGCTTCCGAGGTTCAGGGTCGCCAAAAATCCAAGCAAGCCCAATCCCAATCCCACAGGAAGTATCCAGAACCAGCCAGGTTGGCCCCGGAGACTCTCAAGCGCCGGAGCAAGATTTTTTTCCCCGGCTTCCTGATTGTCGCCATCCCTTTTTGACCAGTGAATTTCGACACATTGGAACGCTTTGTCTTCCACCAATTCAAAGGGCTGTCTCTTATACACATCTCCGAGCCCACGAGACCAGAGAGGATC
>CAWUOD010000805.1:0-1796 GCA_963923115.1 uncultured Singulisphaera sp. | reverse complement strand
ATGATCACCCGCAAAACCGCCAACAAGGCTGTTTTGACTGGTCACCCTCGCGGTCAATCCGGTGACACCGTTGGCAAAGGTGACTGCTCCCTTGCCCCCATCGAAATGGGGGCTTTGAACGACGAAATTTCCGTTTGTCAATGCGGTCAATCCATCCGATCCTATCTGATCACTCCCGTTTGAACCGATAAGCGAGCTGATCAAGGCGCCTGTGACGCCGTTGTAAAGATACACAGCCCCCGCGTTGGTTCCGCCTGCGTCGTCAAATGGGGCGGTAATCACAACATTCCCATTTGTCAAAGTAAGAACCACGGTCCCGAACCCGTTACCCGGGCTGGGATTGGGATCACGAAAAAAGTCGTTGATCCAAATATTGACGGTCCTGGTCGACTCAAGATAGTTTTCCGTGGCGGCGGCCTTAACGGTAAGCTGGTGATTTCCCTGGCTTAAGACAGTCCCAAGGGGAACATCGTAGGTAAGGGCCCCCGGGGCGGTTCCCCCTTCGATACCCGAAACAGTAGCATTTAACTGGGCGCCACTAATGACGGTCCCCAGACTGAGGGATTGCGGCGCGCTCCAGGAAATCGTCTGGGACGATTTGCGAATAATCTGGTTAAAGGGGGAGCTTGTGCTTTTCCAGTAACCGGCGTTTGTCGCGTATTCGGCGGTGATGGAAGCGGTTCCGGCATGAAGGAGTGACAGGGAAAGGGATGCCTGGCCACCATCAAGTTCGGCGGAACCAAGGTATTGCGAACCATTGAAAAAGCGTACTGTTCCCTCTGGAACTCCCAAAGGTGAGGAAATCGAGGCGATGAAAGTCAACTCTTCACCATAAAGGGAAGAGCTGGCGGAGGATTGCACGGTCGAAGTGGTCTCCCGAACAAGTTCCGTTTTCAATCCGCCAAAAGTGGCGCTCCAACCGGTCGTGTTGGCCAAATGGTATGCGCTGGTCGTTGATGGCACACCCTTGAACACATCCGTTCCAAGAGCGGGGGCGTTCCCCTCAAAATACAACTCCTCCAATCCGACACAATGATAAAAGGACTTGCTTGATATTTTTGATATATTTTTACCAAAGGTGAATCCGGCCAAACTGATGCAGTTATAAAATGAATTTGCTTCCAAAGCACTAACACTTTGGCTCATTTCAACATTTACAAGACTAATACAATTGTAAAAAGCATTATCATATATAAATGTTTCATTTTGATTCATTACAACTGTTTCTAATCCTATACAATTGTAAAAAGCCTTTTTTTCTATTGACTTTACATTTTTTCCCAATGTTACGCTGGTCACATTTATTTGGTTAAAAAATGCATTGGCACCTATAACTGTCACAGGCTTATTTTCAATCGAATCAGGAATGGTGATGGTAGTGTCCAAACCGGCATAGGCTGTGATTGTGATATTGGATCCGTTGACTGAATACAGGAACCCGGATTCCTCGGGAAGACTGACTCGGGCATCATTCCAGCAGGATTGAGGCGCCACCGGGGAATGGTCCACTCGACCGCGTTGATACTCCAAAAACAAATCACCATTGGCGCCTGTGGGATTTGTGCTTGCCGCGACATCCGCTCCAATCGTCGCGGAAAGCGAGTCCACAAAGTGTTTCCCTTTTTCGCTCGAAGCTACGGAGCAACCATAAAGCAGGATATCCGCTCCAGCGACCAAAGAATTTCCCCAACGGGCAATCGTGGTCCTCGAATTTTCGAGGGTGGATTGGTCAAATCTGGCACCCCCTAATGAAAGGCCCCCGTCAAAACCATGGCTGATAATACGGACGGTTTCAA
>CAWUOD010000804.1:0-1797 GCA_963923115.1 uncultured Singulisphaera sp. | reverse complement strand
ACCCAACCTTGCCCGTTGGTCCGGGCGATTCAAGGCTTAGTCCCCCCAGCAGGTTAATAGTAGATTTTTGTCTTGGGAAAAGGCGAGAATACCTCGATGCCACACTAAACTTCATGGATGTGCGGGACATGGCATTGGCCATGCGCCTGACACTTGATAAAGGTGTTCCCGGAAGAAGGTATATCCTGGGAGCCCACAACACGGAAATTCTTGGCGTTTTTCGGTTGTTGTCAGGAATTACGGGAGTTCCCATCCCAACATGGAAAGTACCCTATGCCCTTGCCTTGGGATTTGCGTGTATCAGTGAAATATTAGCAAATACCCTTACCCATCAGGAACCCCAGGCTAGTATTACCGGGGTTTTATTGGCACGACGCACGATGCATTTTGATTCCACAAAAACATTTCAGGAACTGGGTCTGACTCCGCGCCCCCTGGTGGAAACCCTTTGTGACGCGGTTTCCTGGTGGAAGGAGAACAGGATCCTGTAGGCGACAATTTGGCGGCAAATCTTTCCCAATTTTCCGGTCTTAACATGTTTTAAAAAACTCTTCCCATCTTCAGCAAATTAGTCTTGCGATCTCGATCAATCTCCTCCAACATGGGAGGGATAGAGTATCCATTGGCAGGAAGGAAGGGAATCCGTGCCAGCCGATCGCTTGGAAGAATTTGTTTTGTTGGGGTCTGCCCCATCGGTGGACTATTCTGCTGAGGTTCCCGCTCGTAGTTCCCGGTATGGTTTGTTGACGGAATTGGGTGCCCGGCACCTCGCCTCCCTTCAAAAAGCGGATGGCCATTGGGTGGCGGAACTTGAAGGCGACTGCATTCTTGAATCGGAATACATTCTTTTGATGGCGTTTCTTGGCCGTGAAAAAGAGCCCGATTCCATAGCCGCCGCCCGTTACCTTCTGGATCACCAAAACGCCGAAGGTGGTTGGTCGCAATTTCCTGGTGGTCCAAGCGAAATTTCCGGTACTGTCAAAGCCTACTTCGCGCTGAAGCTTTCTGGAATCATTCCTGTTGATGATCCAAGGATGTTGCTTGCCAGGGAGCGTTGTCTTTCCCTGGGGGGCGTGTGCGCCTGCAACAGTTTCACGAAATTTTATCTGGCCCTGTTGGGCCAACTTGATTACCGCAGTGTTCCAAGCGTTCCGCCAGAAATCCTGCTTTTGCCCAAATGGTTCTACATCAACCTAAGCGCGATGTCGGCCTGGACGCGAACAATTGTGGTTCCCCTTTCAATCATGTCGGCTTTGAAGCCCACCAGGTCCCTGGCGACCAGCGAAGGAATTGCCGAATTATTTCTCGGGGATCCGGACGAAATTGTACCGCCTGCAACCTGGGACAAAAAACTATTCACCTGGCGTAATTTTTTTCTATGTGTTGACCGGGGTTTCAAGGCGATTGAGCCTTGGCTTGGGGGTATCCGGGAAAGTGCCCTTGGCATGGCCGACCATTGGATGCGCGAGAGGTTTCAGGATAGTGACGGTTTGGGTGCCATTTTTCCACCAATGATTTACACGGTCGTTGCACTGAAAGCCCAAGGTGTCTCGGATGATTCCCCGGAGATGCGGTGGGCAATTCAACAAATTGAAGATCTTAAGATACGCCAAGGCGACCGGATCCGCCTTCAACCTTGTGTTTCCCCGGTTTGGGATACCGCTTTGGCGCTCAATGCCCTTTCTACTTGCGGCCATACGATCGATGAGCCCGAGATTGAAAAGGCCGCAAATTGGCTGATTGCCAGAGAGGTTAAACGCAAAGGGGACTGGGCTGAAAATATCGAGGGAATCGAGC
>CAWUOD010000803.1:0-1799 GCA_963923115.1 uncultured Singulisphaera sp. | reverse complement strand
GTGGGCTCGGAGATGTGTATAAGAGACAGGGTGAACAATGAGGGGTTCGGCTCCATTTCCTCCACCATAGGTTCCAATTGTTAGGCCCGAATAGGTTACAAGATTTCCTTTCAACCCTATTTGGCCAGATTTCGTTCCCTGATTTTTGATGGAGATCCGGTCGTCTGATGTTTCGTTAACCTGAACATTGACGGTCAGGGAACCATTGTTGAAATTCCTGGGAGCATCCAGATCATTCAGTCGAATATTGGCGCCAACGGAAACGGGGGGCTGTCCTTCTGTGAAAATTTGTTGCTGGAAACGAATTGTGGAGAGAACCGGGGATTCATTCCAGATTCGGCCCAGGAGCCAAGCCCTCATTTCGGTTGATGACCGGAGATCATTTCTTTCGGCGATGACCTGTGCGCTTGCGGGGCGGTGATCAACCTGGATGCTAAGGGATTCCGCCTGATGGGCAAGGATGTGTCCGGAACAAAGAATTGCCCTGGCGACGGCGGTTCTGCCTTGTGTTTTTTCGAGGTTTATCAAATTGGCAAGGACATTGGGGGCCGGGCGGCCCGAGGGGTCGATAGCCAGTCTGTAAAGCCCGGTGATGAATTGCTCTGCAGGGTTGGTGCCATTCTGGATCTTGCTAATTCTGATTGCGAATTCCCGGGAAGATAGAATTTGGGATAGAACCTCAACCTCCGACTGATTCGCCTTTAGGAGTCCCACCCAAGGGCCAACTTCGGTGATTTTCGCAGGGCGGCCCAAATAGTTTCTGTACCAGGCATCCACCAGAAGGGACCAGGCTTCCGTGCTGGTGCCGATTTCGTTTGCCATGGCAAATCGGGAAATCGAATGGTTATCAAGTTGACGACTGCGCAGTTCCAGGTTTGCCGCGGTTGGAAGTCGACCAAGGATTTGCGCAAAAACCGTTTCAACAAATTGGCCGGATGGCGTCTGGTCAGCGTATTGGGCAGGATCAACAGATTGGACCGGATTGGGCAAACCGTTCAACACGCCGCAGCCATTGATCCGAATGTTTTCGATTTGGGAATGATTTATCCGGTTGGTCCAGGTTTGAAGGGCCCCGCTGGAGGCCCAGGCATTTTGACCAAGAGTGTTTGCCACAATTTGGTCAATTCCTTCGCCGCCGTTGACCGATATTTCCCGAAGAATGTTGTCACCCAGGCTGACAAAGAAGTTGTCGATTCCGGCGTTTCCATCGATTTCCAAGGCGCTCAACCCGGTGGTTGTGCCAACGCTAACCTGGTCGTTGCCAGATCCCAAATTAAGCTTGAGCGAATTTGTTCCTTGTGAAAATTCCATTTGTATATTGTTTGAGGAGAGCCTATTGTGGTCCAAAACAAAGGACCGCCCGTTGCCAAAAAGGGTGTCATCGGCATGAATGGATTCAAACCCGGATGCAACGGAGTTTAATTGGGAATTGTTTGGCCCATGAAGGCCATCCAGGGCAAAATGCAGTTCCTGATTCGGGGATCCGCTCCGAATCGCGAGCGATGCCGTGTTAATGGTCCCCATAAGGCTTGTCGTGGTCCTTGTATCCACAACGCTTACTGGGACACCCGTGGACAGGTCAATTTGTTGGGCCGAATTCCCAACCAGTTTTCCAATGATGGAACTCTTGCGAATTTCCAATCCGTCATTTCCAAAAATCGAAATCGTACCGTTATTGGAGAATATGTTCGATCCGGATTCAGCGAAGAGTCTTGCAGGGTTGCCCGATACGGATACCGCTTTAAGGTCGACTCCGGCGCCCGCGTTGATGGTGGAGAGAATATGAAGGTTGCCATCCG
>CAWUOD010000802.1:0-1799 GCA_963923115.1 uncultured Singulisphaera sp. | reverse complement strand
CACCGGGGCCGTGGGTGTGTCCACCGGGGCCGTGGGTGTGTCCACCGGGGCCGTGGGTGTGTCCACCGGGGCCGTGATAATGATCCGCCATTCCGGAAAGTCGCAAAAGCAAAAGCCATCCACCCATACCGGTCAAAATCAAGCCACCAACCAAATTGAGAACACGCTGTACATCCCCCGGATGGGCATCGGGAAGCATAACGGGAAGGATTCCTGCAATGATCAGGACGGCCGCGGTATGAGACAGCGTGGTCACCAAACCCAAAAGCACTGCCTGGTAAACGGTCCCCCGCTCTCCGATGAGATAGGCCGCCACCATCGTCTTTCCATGGCCGGGGGTAAGGGCGTGCCCAGCTCCAAAGACAAGTGAAAGAAGCAAAAGAACGGGAAGCCCATGTTTCTGGCCCAAAATCAGATCAATCAGGCCCTCTTCCGGGGGACCAGTCCCTTCCGACAAGGAAACCATCGAAGGGCGTTCCTTTTCGGTGGCAGATGCCCTCGCATCCTCATCCCCAAAATCCCGCCATTGGGCCTCCACCTCCAGGATCCGTTTCCCGGGCAAAAGGTTTGGTCCACCCCATGGACCCATTAACACGAGGCTGATCGGATCGGAGGCGTAGTTTCCCTCCTCCAGTTTCAGTTTTGCCCCCCGCGCCAGCTCGCCCCTGGGAGCCTCCAAGAACAAATCTACTCTCAAATGGTCCAAAACTTCAAATGAGGTGCTCGTGAAAGTCCAGGGGATTTCACCATGGGGCCCTTTCAGCACCAGATTTTTTGGGATTTTTCCAGCCAGGAATCCCACATAGGCTTTGTGGATATCGTTTCGGTCGTTGATTTTGCCCAGATCGACATCATGTTCGGCAAGATCGTAAAGCGCCCGGGTCTCATCAACCTCGTGCCGATAAAGCACCTGAATCCGGTCGGGAGTGGTGCGCAACAGGATCCGGCGGTCGTGGTTCTCCCTGGGCACGGGATGAAGCCCCATCCCAAACAAAACACAGGAGAACCAAAACGCCACCATTACAGACCCTTGCAATCCTCATTCAATCAAACCATTATTTTTTCACACCCTTGGCGTGCGCCAATGCCAACAGGGCATACGCCGTGACCAAATCGGGATTTGACTCCATCCAGCGATCCTGGGCGTTGCTGTATGAGCCATCCTGCTTTTGGCGCTTTGCCAGTTCGGCGACCAGTTCCGCGCGCCAGGGGTGGGACTTCCCCGAGGCATCCCTGATTTCATCAAGTTTGAGGGTGTCGAGGCATTTGGCCAGCGTCTGGTAATAATAGTAAAGCCCCCACGAGGCCCGGTCCCCGGGCATTCCGGGATGCCGATCGAGGGCGTAATTTTTTGAGAGGTATTTTAGCGCCTCCTGCATTCTTGGATCCCTTGAATCCAAACCGCAGTAAACCAGGCTTTTGATTCCCGCATAGGTCATACTTGCGTAACCGGGAAGTCCACCATTGGCGGTTGGCTGGTCCTGGGTCTTGGTGGAACCTGTGGCGGCGGGGGAATAAATGAAGGATCCATCGTTGATCTTGCCCGCCCAGGGCTGATCGTTGGTTTCCCCTGCAAGGTTTTGGCAACGGCTAACAAAAACAAGCGCTTTTTGAAATGCCGGATCCTTGGGAGGAACACCCGCGGCAACCAGGGCATCAAGGAAAATTTGCGTGTTGGAAAGGTCCGGTCGGGATTTGCTGTCGTATCCGGCGCCCCCGTAATAGTCATTTTTCGGATCTTTCCCTTCCGCCTCATCCCATTGGAGCTGGCGAAGGAATCTGGATGCGTCGCGTATGAC
>CAWUOD010000801.1:0-1817 GCA_963923115.1 uncultured Singulisphaera sp. | reverse complement strand
AAATTCCGATTCAGGAGATTAAATCTTTTTCAAAAATGGTCTTCGACTGTTGTTGGCGGTTTGCATCGGGTAGGATGACATCGTTGGCATCGCCCGGTTATCCCGCACCTCACCCCACGGAGAACCGCTTCATGGTCAATCCAAATCGTCGTGAACTCTTCAGCGATACAGCAAAAGGCATGCTTTTGGCGGGTTTGGGCCTTTCCGTGAGCCGCGACTTGGGCCTTGCTCCCGCCTGGGCTGCCGAGGAGCCTGCCCGGCTGACTTTTGGTTCCATGGAACCCCTCGTTGAGTTTCTGGCCCAGACGCCACCTGACAAAATCATTTCCGCATGTATCGGGAAGATTCGCACGGGGACTTCCCTGCGGGATTTGATCGCCGGGGCTGCCCTGGCCAATGCCCGGGCTTTTGGGGGCGAGGACTATGTAGGGTTTCATACCTTGATGGCTTTGGCGCCCGCGTGGTCCATGGCCAACGAGGAGGGAAACCGTTCCGAGGCAGCCCTTCCCGTGTTGAAGGTCCTTTATCGCAACTCCAATCGCCTCAAAGAGCGGGGACCCGGTCCCGATACCATGGGGCCCCTTCCATCCATTCCTGTTTCCAGCGAAAATCCCGCCTCCAGTTCGGTCCGGGATGCTGCGAGGGCCAAAAACCTGCAAAAGGCGGAACAACTTTTTGCGCCCTTCACCAATCAGGGGCCGAATTTTGGCCTCGATGCCCTAATGGAGATGGTTGATGATGGTGCCGAGGTTCACCGTACCGTTCTCGTGGCAAAATCCCTTGAGCTTTCCGGTTTTGTGGGGACGCCCAATGCCCACACCCTTCTGCGACAATCTGTGCATTATTGTGTGAAAAATGAGGCATCAACGGGTTATGTCCAGCAATCCAGGGAGCTCCGCCAGGT
The DNA here is from genome assembly GCA_963923115.1 of uncultured Singulisphaera sp. GTDB lineage: Bacteria > Planctomycetota > Planctomycetia > Gemmatales > Gemmataceae > SYLG01. The sequence continues at coordinate 913 of CAWUOD010000801.1, read as the reverse complement.
CATTCCCGCCCTCCTCGAACGCCATCATTTGCTAACCGCCTCCAAAGGGGGAAGGCGCATGGATGACGCATGGGTCACAAGTTTTTATCGCTCCATTTTGGGTGCGACCCCATCGGCAGCTGCCGAGGCCGTCGCTTTGGCTCTGGCAGAGGGTATTCACCCCGAGGACATAGGCGAGGCACTGGCTTTGGGCTCGAACCATCTGGTCCTGCGGGACAAGGGGCGCCACGGCCAGGCTATTCAACCGGGCAAGCCTGAGGGAAGCGTTCATGGCGATTCCACCGGGGTCCATTCGGGTGATTCAACCCACGCCTGGCGGGCAATCGCCCGATCGGGAAACACTCGCACCAGAAACAGCAGTCTGATTTTGGCAGGTTACCAATTGGCGCGCGATCGCTCCTATCAGGGAACCGAAATTCTCAACGCAAACCCGGTTTATGGAGGAGCTCCCGCCGAGGCCGCCAAGGCGATCCCTCCGGAGAAGCTTGCGGGTGAATTGGATTTGGCCATCCGGGCCAAAGACCAACCACGGGCGGCCGCAGTGGTTCAGCGAATGGGCGATCTTAACCTTAATGCATCGGTCGCCAAAAGTGTTCTGCGCAAATTTGCCACCAGCGAGGATGGCGCCCTGCATGCGGAAAAATATTACCGGACGGCCTGTGATGACTTTGAATCCACACGCAAAAGCCTCCGTTGGAGTCACCTTGCCGGTCTGGCCCGGGTGACCGCCAGTGCCTATGGTTTCAAGGCGCCGGGATTGGATGAGGCGGCCGCCATCCTGAAAGGCTAATCCTTTTAAAAAGCTGATCCTGTTTCAAGGGTCAACAGTTGAAAGATCTGTACGGGCGCAAAAAGGCCGACGAGGACAAAAGGGGATGGGGATTATCCTTCCCCTTTTTTTGTCTGAATTGTT
>CAWUOD010000800.1:0-1817 GCA_963923115.1 uncultured Singulisphaera sp. | reverse complement strand
CCTCCCTCGCGGATGCCGTCAAGGCCCTGGGCGCGGAAAGCCTCGATTTCGAACCCGGAAGCCGCTGGTCCTATTGCAATCCCGGAATTGACACATTGGGAAGGGTGGTGGAGGCGCTCTCGGGCCAGGAATTCGCGGATTGTGTCACCGAGAGAATCCTCAAGCCCCTTGCCATGAACGACACTCTTTTTTTTCCTTCGCTGGAGGCAAGAGCCCGCTCCGCCGCGCTTTATGAGCGCAAAAATGGAAAACTGGAGACGGTGAAAAGCTGGGCGGAACCCCCGTCCGGCGCGCTCCATCCCATGCCCGCGGGAGGGCTGTGGTCGACGGCTCCCGACATCGCGAAACTTTGCGTCCATATGCTTGGACTAGTGCGGGGATCGCTTAAGGAGGGAATTATCTCCCCGGAATCCGCGACGGATATGACCAAGGTGAAAACGGGCGATCTCAAAGCCGGTTTCACCGATGGCATGGGTTTTGGTTATGGCTGGGCCGTTTTCCGAAAAAACACCTCCACCTTCAACACACTTTCCCCGGGAACCTTTGGCCACGGGGGAGCCTTTGGCACCCAATACTGGATCGACCCGGTCAAGGATCGTTTCGCCATCCTCATGATCCAGCGGACAGGATTGGCCAATTCGGATGCGTCACCCATGCGTGTCGCGATGCACAAGGCCATCGGTTGATGGAACCGGTAGCCTGTCCTGTTGATAACCGATTCCTTGTCAAAGCCTCAACCATTTCCGGGGCGGGACGGGGGCTTTTTGCCGCGGTGAATCTCGCCTCCGGGGAGAGGATTGAGGTTATTGGCCCACGGGTGGCCGCCGAATCATTGGAGGACCAATGCACCTCCTTCGCGGACGGATACAAGTTTCGCGTGGGAGAGCATCTGATCATTCCCCTGGGAATTTCCGGGATGGCCAACCACTCGGAAACGCCAAACCTGCTCAAGGTTATTGAGGGAAACCGCGTCTATCTGGAAATGGCCCGGCCAATCCTTGCGGGCGAAGAGCTGTTTCTTTGCTACGCCCCCCGCGCCAGAATTCACTTCGAGGGAATTCCCCAATGAGACTCATTGTCCAAGCATTTGCCGGGATCATTTTATTTTGTCTTTTGGATCCATCGCAAGGCAAAGCGGATGAGGTCCAATGCCCCACAGACCTGAAAACCGCGATGGACAACTATGAATCCGCCCTCATCAAAAAGGATCCCGTGCTTTTAACCAAAATCCTGACGGACGATTTCCAAATGGTCACCGCAACAGGCCGCATGCTCGACAAGAAAGCCATGCTGGAAAACCTGGCCCTAAAAACCACCCAATACAGCGTATTTGAGTCAAGCCAGGTGAGATACCGAAAATTTGGCGACACTATCATCGAGACAGGCCAGGTAAAAACCATGGGGGTCCGTCGGGGCACCCCGATTGCCGAGCATTCGATTTACACAGATGTTTGGGTCCTGGAAGGGGGCAAAGGGGGAACCTGGCGACTGGCTTCCGAACATTCCTGCTTCCTACAACCCGCACAACCCAAACAACCCCGCTGATCCCTACCGCTTTGCCCGGATTCAATTCCACCTGAGTGCCAATTCTCAAGCCCAAGTGCCCTTTTGGATGATGTAAAAGAGCGTGGGGAAGGATTCCTCACGCGGTTGGTGCAGGAGGCTTCGCATGACGGGTGGACTTTTGGCGCTGGCTCTTTTGACTTTGGGCGAGACCCCAGCCAAGGCCTATCTTTATTCGCCCAGATATGCAATCGATCACGAATTGGTTGGCCCCGCCTATGAGTATGATCCCCAACCGGGCGATATCATGCTTT
>CAWUOD010000799.1:0-1818 GCA_963923115.1 uncultured Singulisphaera sp. | reverse complement strand
AGGCTGTCACCGCCCGACCCATGCGCACAAGGATGTCGGCATCATAAAGCCCCAGGCCGTGCTGGGACTGGAGCCTGGCGCGACCCTGATGGGGCAGTTCCCCCAAAGAGGCTTTGGCCTCCTCGAGCATTTGCGCGGTGACACGCACCGGAGCCAGATCGGGCTCGGGGAAGTAGCGATAGTCGCTCGCCTCCTCTTTTCGCCTTTGGATGATGGTCACGCCCCTTGCATCATCCCATCCGGCCGTGCACTTGGGAGCATCGCCAAACTTTTTGCCGTCCTTTTGGAACTGGTCGTATTGGCGCTGGGCTTCGTAACGGATGGCCCTTTCCACCCCCCGGAAACTGTTGAGATTTTTGACTTCGACAATCGGTGTGGCGATGTGGCCGCCGTCCGGGGTGGGAATGTGAATGTTGACATTGGCATCACAGCGAAGAGACCCTTCCTGCATTTCGCAGTCGGAAATTCCCGCTTCCTTGAGAAGGAGGCGCAGTTCCTCAAGGTACATACGGGCGTCTTCGGCGTTGGTGATTTCGGGCTTGGAGACGATCTCAAGGAGGGGTGTTCCCGCGCGGTTGAGGTCCACCTTCGTGGATCCACCCTGGCCGGATTCATCATGCATCGACTTGCCGGCATCCTCTTCGAGATGGGCGCGGAAGATTCCAATCCTTTTCGCGGCCTGTTCCTGGGTCGCGGGAATTTCGAGGTAGCCTTCGATGCTGAAAGGGAGATCGTATTGGCTGATTTGGTAATCTTTGGGAAGGTCGGGATAGTAGTAGTTCTTGCGATCCCATTTGGTGAATGGGGCGATCTGGCAATTAAGAGCGAGCGCGGCCCGCAGCGAAAGCTCGAATGCTTTACGGTTCATGACGGGCAAAACGCCGGGCATTCCCAGACACACCGGGCAAACAGCGGAGTTGGGAGGTTGGCCGAATTCCACACTACAGCCGCAGAACAGCTTGCTTTTGGTGAGGAGTTGGACATGGACCTCAAGCCCCACAACGGTGCGAAATTCGCTCATAAAGGATATCCGGGTTTGTTATTTCCAAACAGGAATTTTAAGGGAAGAGTCGCCAAAAAGGAGGCCGAAACCCGCCCGACCGGGGAACGGCCTTGTTTTCACGGCTGAATGGGCCGCAAAAGGGACCATGAATCGCCGTATTTTCATGACAGGCAGAGGTTTATAGACAATTGAAAAAGAAAAACCAAAGGGAAGGGTTGTTGCTCGAAACTCAAGGGAACACTCATCCACCTTTTCGGTTGCCGTACCGGGTGAAAGCCACGAAGGAAGGGACCTGACCATTGCCGGTACCAAGGGGCCCACACCCAAAGGGATGGCCTTGGGACATTCCCGGAGTTTCTTCCCGGGCCCGGTTTGGGTCGCCGAATTCCCCAGGTTTTTCCTTGCATATTGGACACCTGTCGTCCAAAATGGAGGGAGGAAGAAAACCGGATGCCAGGATGCCAGTAAGCCAGGATGCCATTTCGCCAAAAATTGTCTGCAGTCAATGATATAATACAAAAAGAGGCGGCGAATCAGGATCGCAAACTACCAATTGGACAAAGAAAGTCTTTTGAATAGGTCGGCGGGACAAGGCAGTACCCGATATCTTTCGTCCAATCATCCCGGACCCGATCAGTTCCCCCCGCCAAGCCACTGGCCATCATCGATCTTGAATTGTCCGGTGCCACGGGAATAAGTGATTTTGCGCCCACGGATCTCCTCGGGGGGAGCACCGACCCGCACCTGCCGCATGAGCACTGCGGGGGCTCCCTCCGCGCCATGGAAAATCACCTGTTCCTTGGCATCCTCATAGG
>CAWUOD010000798.1:0-1819 GCA_963923115.1 uncultured Singulisphaera sp. | reverse complement strand
AGTCCATTGGGGCCTTGAGTCCCCCTGAGGATTTTCATTCCTTTCGAAAAGGGGCAAATGGTCGCCGGACCTTGTCGAAGTGTTGGGTTTGGGCAAAATAACCCAGGGAACGCGTCGGCTCCCCCCCGGCTTCCCTGGATCCCGCCGAATTCCTTTTTCGGCCATGTCAATGAGCTTTTGGGGAGAATCCGTTGACGATTGATCAGGGTGTTTGGACCAGGGAAGCGGCGAGCAATCCCGTCCTTCGTCAGGCCGAAGAGATCCAGTTGCTTGAAAACATTCTTCGGGCAACGATCAGCGAACTGGTTGGGCCGCTGGTGCTCGAGCGATTCGACCTGATTCGGTTGTCGGCCATTCGATTGCGCGAGATGGGCACGGTTGAGGATGCCCGGGTGCTTCGCGAAACCCTGGAGGGGCTTGATATTCCGGCTTTGCGCGAGCTTATCCGCGCATTTACCATTTATTTCGATCTGAATAATCTTGCCGAGCAACATGCCCGGTTGCGCGCCATTCGCCGGCGCATAAGAAACCGCCATCCGGTTCCCATGTCCGAATCGATCGGCGAGGCGCTTGAGGAGATTCGCGCGAGGGGGATCACCGCACGGGAGCTGGAGGAGTTGCTTTCGCATACGCGGATCACTCCTGTTTTCACCGCCCATCCCAGTGAAGCGCGAAGGCTCACCATTTTGGAGAAGCTTTCGGGTATCTCCACCCAGCTCGACCGACTCGACCGCGAGGAACTCCTTCCCGTGGAAATCGCCGAGGCCAAAGCGGCAATAGGCGAGCAGATCGAGGTGCTTTGGCACACCGAGGCCGTTCGAGCCCAACGGCCCAATGTTCTCGACGAAGTCAGACAAGGTCTTGAGGTGGTGGAGGGGAGTCTTTTCGAGGTTGTTCCGGCCCTTTACCAAAGGATGGAAGAGTCGCTGAAAAAGACCTATCCCGGCGCCGATTGGCATCTTCCCCCCTTGCTTCGTTTTGGCTCCTGGATCGGGGGCGATCGCGACGGACACCCTGATGTCACCTCGAAAGTGACGGAGGAGGCCGTCAAGCTGCATCAGACCACCCTGCTCGGGCATTATCTGGAGGTCATAGACGAAATCGGGCAGGGGCTAAGCCATTCCGCGAACCGTTTGCCTTTTGATGGCGAATGGCTGGAAAAACTCAGGGCCGAGGCGTTGGATTTGGGCGTTGAAGTCCGCAAACTGGCCACCGAACCGCTAAGGCAAAAGTGCGATCACATCGCCGAGCGACTTGGGCGAACACGACACCATTTGGATAAGCTCACACCCAAATGGACCGAGGAGGCTGGGCCGGTGCGGCCGGGTGTGTACACATCGCCAAAGGAGCTTTTGCGCGATCTTTCGGATCTTCAGGATCCTTTGAAAAAAGCCGGGGCAAAGTCCGCCATGGCGCTTGTGGGTCGGTTGATCCGGCTGGTGGAGGTCTTCGGGCTGCATTTGATGACATTGGACATCCGTCAACATGCCGACAGGCATCGCGCCGCCATAGGCGAGGTCCTTGCCCGGGCGGGTGTGCATCCGGCCTATGCCGCGATGACCGCCGATGGAAGATTGGCGCTTTTGGAATCGCAACTGGCTTCGCCCAGACCACTGATTTCAGCCCGTCCCGATTATTCGCCCGCGACCAACGAAATCATCCAGACCTTTCGCGCGGTTTGCGCGATCCTGGAGCAGCAGTGTCCCGAGGCGATCGAAAACCTCATCATTAGCGGCACGGAGGACGCGGCCAACCTTCTTGAAGTCCTCCTGTTGGCACGGGAAGCCCGACTTTTTGTTCCACCGTCGGCGCAAACCGG
>CAWUOD010000797.1:0-1823 GCA_963923115.1 uncultured Singulisphaera sp. | reverse complement strand
GTTTATCACCAGGTCGTAAGCGCGTGCCCGAACCTTGGATGGGTCGGTGTCCAGATGCGCGATATCCTCAACCCGTGGAGCGGTAAAGGGGTGGTGGTTTGCGATGTGACGGCCCGCTTCGGGATCGTGCATGAACGAGGGAAAATCCACAACCCAAAGGATTTCAAATACATTCTCTTTGCCGTTTAGAAGACCAAGAACATTCGCCAAATGAAGGCGAACCGTACCCAAAACCTGGGCTGCGGTATCTTCCTTGTCAGCAACCATGAGAAGCAGATCGCCGTTTTGGATTCCAAAGCGAGCCTTGAGAGCCTCTTGGGCCTCGACCGAGAAGAACTTTTCAATACCACCCAAAAACTTGTTGTCCTCATATTTGAGCCAAGCCAACCCCTTGGCCCCAGCCTTGACTGCCACCTCACTGAGCTTGCCACCAGGTTTCAGGTCAGTGTTGGAGAATTTGGACGCCCCCTGGGACACATGAATAGCCCGAACCACGCCCCCCGTTGAAATCACCTCCTTGAAAACCCGGAAGTCAACGGTTTTAGCCCAATCACAAAGATCCTCGATTTCCAGGCCGAAACGGGTATCCGGCTTATCTGATCCGTAACGGAGCATGGCCTCGTCATAACCCATCCTGCGAATGGGAAGGGAAATATCCACACCTCGACATACCTTGAAAATTTCCCTGGATAAGCCTTCAATCATGCCAAGAACATCGTCCTGGTCAACAAAGGACATTTCCAAATCGAGTTGGGTAAATTCAGGCTGCCGGTCCGCCCGAAGGTCCTCATCTCGAAGACACCGGGCAATTTGATAATATCGGTCATAGCCTGCAATCATCAACAACTGCTTATATAGCTGTGGTGACTGGGGCAACGCATACCAGGAACCCGGGTGAACCCTGCTGGGAACAAGATAGTCTCGTGCTCCCTCTGGGGTACTTCTACCCAGTAGTGGGGTTTCCAGTTCCAGAAACCCACGCCCACTCAGATATTCCCGAATCACACGATTCAGGGTATGCCTAAGCACCAAAGTCTTTTGCAAACTTGGGCGACGCAAATCGAGATAGCGTTTCTCAAGACGGAGGTCTTCTCCGGCAATCTCTTCTCCAGGGAATTCTGTGACCTCAAAGGGTGGCGTCGGACATTGGTTCAGGACCACAATTTCCGTGGCTTCCACCTCAATAGCCCCAGTTGCCAAATCCGTATTTTCCTTGCCGGGAAGCCTTGCGCGAACCTTCCCCTCAACCGCCAGGCACCATTCCCGCCCAACGCTATCAGCAAGCCGGTAAAGCTCCTGGTTGGAATCATTAGCCTCAACCACCACCTGAGTGATTCCATGGCGATCGCGAAGGTCCAGAAACACTTGTTGGCCATATCCACGATAGGCATTCACCCACCCATTAAGACGGACGAGGGCCCCGGCTTGAGTGGCCCTAAGTTCTCCACAATGATGAGTCCGGCGCCAATCGTGCATGATTTCCTTCTAACCGCCCCAAGGCCACAAGTATGGATCTGAATCAGATTGTTTATGATACAATCCGATGGTGGATCACCCACCCGCCACCAAGGGAGATTCATTCGGTTTGGGCGCAAACGGGGGCTAACCAGCTGTTAATGCCCTAGCCAAGGATTATGTAGATAAAGACAACCTGAACAAGTAAAAACAAAACAGCAAACCAACTCAAACAAAAAATATAAAGATATCATATATTATCAGAAACGACTCGTACCAAAGTCCTTGGGATGATCGGCCTGCCAACGGGCATCCTTAAGTTCGAAACGGGGTGCCTGCCACGCAGTAACCTATAAATTCTGCTTAAC
>CAWUOD010000796.1:0-1826 GCA_963923115.1 uncultured Singulisphaera sp. | reverse complement strand
AAGGTGACCCTTTCCAAACCTGACAATCTGGAACTTCTTTTCCCCGAATGTGAGGGGGGAGTTGTAACACCGTTCGGCCGGGCGTTGGGATTGCCCATGATCCTTGAGGACTCGATTGCACCCGACGAGATGATTGTGATCGAGGGGCGCCACCACATGGAGGCCATTCGGCTTCGTTGTTCGGACCTGGAATATCTGGAACAAGCCCGCCGGATCTGTTTTACCCAGCCTTGGCCTGTGATTAGGGCCTCTTAGGACAAAGGCTTTGGATTTGGCGAATTTTGAAATTACTGACTTTGTGACAGGACCCCGGCGAGAAGGATTAACTTTTCCAGTCTTGCTAGGCGTGTCCAATCCCTGAAGATATACCCCATGGATGGGGCAATTGATCCAAATAACCTCTGGATACTAACCGGGCCTACCGCATCGGGCAAAACCGCGCTTTCCCTTGAAATCGCTGATTGTTTGCCCGTGGAAATTGTCAATCTCGATTCCATGCAGATCTATCGGGGCATGGACATAGGCACCAGCAAGGTTTCGAAGGAAATCCGCGCCAATGTTCCCCACCACCTGATTGATGTTTTGGATCCCCACGAATCCGGGAATATTTCGTGGTGGATGGAGGCGGCGAACCGGACCATAATCGACATTCAAAAACGGGGAAAAATCGCGCTTTTGGTTGGTGGCACCATGCTCTACCTCAAGTCGTTTCTTCGGGGAATGGATTCCGGTCCACCTCCCGATGAGGGGTTTCGCTTGGCGATGGAGGAAAGGGCCCGGGTAGAAGGCGCAGCTGTCCTACACAAGGAGTTGGCCCAAATGGACTCCACCGCGGCAACGCGAATCTCACCGGGAGACTTGAGGCGGATCATTCGCGCTTTTGAAATCCTCAAACATAAGTCCGGTGGTGCCCAGGAGACCTCCCATTGGCAAGTCCCGGCAACCCAGCCTGCTCATGGCCTTTGGATCGGTTTGGATATTCCCCGCGAAAACCTTAGGAAAAGAATCGCCGAAACCGTCAAAAAAATGATGGATAACGGCTGGGTGGAAGAAGTGAGGCATCTTGCATCGGCAGAAAAGCCGTGGGGCCGGGAAGCAGGGCAGGCAATTGGCTATGCTTTGCTAAGGGAATATTTGGCTGTTGGCGGCAAGCTTGAGGCGGTAACGGAACGGATTACCCAAGGGACTTGCCAGTTTGCCAAGCACCAACAAACCTGGCTCAGGTCGATGGGTGAGCTACAGCTCATCCCTTGGGAGGAAGCGAAGAAGCGGTTTCTGGCAACAAGGCGCTTTCCCACTCTTCAGGGGGACAAAAGCCCCTTATAATCCACGGTATGAGCGAGGCCAAACCCAATCTGATGACGGCCACCTTTCAGGTTCTTGAAGGAATCGATAGGGGGGTCCAATATCCCCGAATGGAATTGCCCATCACGATAGGCCGTGAGGAGGGCAATCCCCTTCGTCTGAACGATGAACGGGTAAGCCGTTTTCATGTCAAGGTTCAAGCCGAGGGTGGCGAAATCATCCTGACTGACCTTGAAAGCACCAATGGCACCCGGGTCAATGGACACATTGTCGCGATCAGGCGGCTTCGGGCGGGTGACCGGATCCAGTTGGGCCGGACGGTTCTTCTTTTTGGGAGTTCCGAGGAGATTTCCGAGAGAGTTCGCCTTTTGGCCAGCGCCAATACAAGCGAAGTGGAAATTGGTCCCGGAAAAGTCGACGGCGACAAGCCTAATGACGACAGGGGTAATGGAGACAAGGGGAGTGTGGGCCTATCGACGATTGTCCACTCCGAATTGCTGTCTCTTATACACATCTGACGC
>CAWUOD010000795.1:0-1827 GCA_963923115.1 uncultured Singulisphaera sp. | reverse complement strand
GATCCTCTCTGGTCTCGTGGGCTCGGAGATGTGTATAAGAGACAGGTATGGATTGGTTCCTTCCGGAGAAGCTGGAAAAATTGAAGTCGATTGGGGGCGGCGCGACCTTGGCTGTATTGGGTAGCGGACCGGCGGGGTTGGAAACCGCTCTTTATGGCGCGATTTTGGGCTTCAAGGTAAGAATTATCGAGAAAGCTCGGTTGGCGGAAAATCTTCAGCGTTGGGGCCATGCCCGATTTTTCACTCCTTGGGGAGAAAACACGACGACACTCGGTAGGGAAATTCTCCACAGGCTCAGACTGGAGCAAGCCCAGCGCCCAATGGATCTGATACAAACCGGTAGGGCCTTTGTATCTGATTACATGGAGCCAATCCTGGGTTCCCAATTGCTTCAGGGTGTTCTTGAATCCGGAAAATCGGTTCTGCGAATTGGTCTGGCCGAATCCCAGCTAACTCAAGGGAAAAACCCATCCTTTCTGATTCTGACAAGACTCCAGGATGGCAAGGAAAAAATGGAGGAGTCGGAATATGTCGCCGATTGCACCGGGACCTACGGAAACCCAAGGTGGTTTGGCCCAGGTGGGCTTCCGTCACCGGGGGAGGCAGCGGCAAGGGGAAGAATCGTTTATGGGCTTGAGGATATCCTTGGAGACTCAAAAGCCTATTTTTCAGGGAAATCCACCATTGTTGTTGGAAACGGATTGATGGCTGCCGCGACCGTAAGTCGTTTGGCATTATTGGCCAGGGATAATCCGGCCACATGGGTTACCTGGATCTCCCATAAGTCTTCGGCGCTACCTATTGCCCGTGTTCCCAATGATCCTTATCGGGAGCGGGATCAATTGGCAGCCGAAGCCAACACCCTGGCGTCCCGTGGTGAAAACCATGTTGAGTTTTTTCAGGGAATGAAAATCCAACAGGTGGATTGGCTTGGTGATGAAGCTGGATTCAGGCTGGTTTGCAATGGCCCCTCGGGGACGAGAACCATTGAAGGTGAAAGATTGGTGTGCCATAGGGGTTTTATGCCTGATACGGTGATTTGGAGGGAATTGGGTGTGCCGCACGATCCGGTGCGCGAGGAATTTGGGCGGGAATTATCGCATCCCCAAAGGCTTTTTGGATTTGATGTGATCGGGTCCAAAAGGAATGGGCGTAGGCCCGGATATCTCATGAAAAACGCCTCAAATCAGATTCGCGCTTTTTTCTCTCGAATAACTCGTCAACCCCAATTGGATCTTTACAAGCTTTGCGCGACCAAGGGTTCCGTATGGTCATGAACTCCTCACTTGCGGTCGTAACCGGAGGATCGGGCTTCCTTGGGGCGAATCTTGTCCGGGAATTGCTCCAGCATGGCCGGCGAGTGCGTGTGCTTGATCAGAGTCCATTGCCTCCTGACCTGCGGGGGGATGTGGAATTTGTCGAAGGAAGCATCCTGGATGAGAGTTTGGTTCAGGCCACCATTGGCGGTGCGGCGGAGGTTTATCACCTGGCCGCCAATCCGCGTCTTTGGACGCTGCGCAAGGGAGATTTTGACAAAATAAATCATCAGGGTGCAAAAATAGTTTTGAATAAAGCCTGTGTCGTTGGAATTCCCAAAATCCTGCATTGTAGCACCGAGAGCATACTTACGAGAGGTCGGCAAAAAGAGCCGATTCGGGAAAATCAGCTGGTTTGCATTTCTGATGTTATTGGCCCCTATTGCCGTTCCAAGTTTCTTGCTGAAAGACATGCTTTTAGCCTGGCCGAGAAGGGTTACCCTGTTTATGTGGTCAACCCAACCTTGCCCGTTGGTCCGGGCGATTCAAGGCTTAGTCCCCCCAGCAGGTT
>CAWUOD010000794.1:0-1827 GCA_963923115.1 uncultured Singulisphaera sp. | reverse complement strand
TCTGGTCTCGTGGGCTCGGAGATGTGTATAAGAGACAGGTTGATCGAGCGGCAAGTCGGTCAGTCGCACCGTCCCCTTTTCACACGCTTCCAGGAAAGCAGGGGTCCAGGCGGATCGCTGGGCCAAAAGTCTCAGGCCGCTTGTGCGGATGGAGGGGCTCCAACCAGAGGATGCGGCAAGGATCTCCTTGGCGAGCGGAGCTTCCGAACGCCCGACGACCTCAAGGATTTTCCCGGCAAAGTCCGAATCCGTTTGGGCGTTGATCAGTTCGAGAACCGTCTTGGCCAATTTGGCGTCGTTGCGGCGGAAATCGATCGCTTGTCCGGCGGCTGATGCGCGCTCGGCTTCGGATCTTTTCTCGTCCTTGATGATCGTCAAAAGGTCCGCGACCAGTTTCTCGGTGAATTTGAGAAGGCTCGCGACCTGCCAACGATCGCCCAGACGGATCAGATCGACGCGGGCATCGGCGGGCAATTTGGCGACAAGGCTGTCAAGGGCCTTTTCGGCGGCGGCATCGAGCTCGACTTTGCCCGCGGGCCATCCCTTGATGAAGGCCTTGAGGACGATTCCCGCGCGGGCGGGTTCGGCACCATCGAGCGAAACGATCAGGGCGGATGCCTTTTCCGATCCGGACTTGCTCCGGGCAATATGTTCGGAGACGACCGAGGCGATCCGTTTGGATCCATCATCGATTGGCCCCTTTTGTGCAAGCCACGCGGCGAGGAACGAGCCCTCCTGTTTGGAGGCGGCGGAGATCAGCGCATCGGGTAGCCACTTGTCGGAGGTGACGGCCGGATCCGCGATGGCTTTGGCCAATGCGTCCGCGGCTTTGGGGTTTGCGGGACGATCCGCAAGAGCCAATAGCGCGGCAAGACGAACCTGTCCGTTTGCATCACCCAAAAGTCCGGCTTCGATGATCTGCCCGGCCGCTTCGGCGGTTTCGGGAAGGGCAAGGGCCGCGTTGCGACGGACTCCGGCGGAGGTGTGCCTGAGGGCGCCGGTGATGGCCGCCACAACCTTTTCATCCTTTTGCGCTCCCAGACCATGGAGGGTCCAGATCGCGTGCATCGCGCCAACATCGAGGCCGATCGCATCGACCTTGGGATTGGCGAGAATTTCAAGCAGCCCGGGAACGACATCCATGTTGGCCCGGTCAACCAGCAATCGTTGGGCGTGATTGCGCCACAAAAGATTGGGATTGCGCAGGGTGGCAACCAGTTTTTCGGGAGTCGCATCCTTCAGGGTGAAGTTCAGTTCACCGGGCTTTGACTTGGAGACCAGGCGATAGATCCGACCATGTTTTTTGTCGCGCAGGGGTGTTTCATACGCGTTCCCCTTGCCTGTCGTGAAACCGGCGGGGGTGGGATTGTGCTGGACGATATAGTTGTACCAGTCGACCATCCAGACATTTCCGTCCGGGCCAACTTCCCCCATTGTGGGGGAAGTCCACTCGTCATCGCTCGCGGAAAGATTCCACGATTGGCGGGATCGGTAATTGGCCCCTTCGGGATAGATTTCAAAGGTGGCGAGGATGTGCCCGGTGGGTTCGGCGACGAACGCTGTCCGGTTCCAATATTCCCTTGGGTAGTTTCGGGCTGTGTAAAGCGCATGGCCAGCCGCGGCGGTGTATCCGCCATGATGGTCGACCTGCCGGACCTTGTCGGTGATGGTCTGGAACTTTGGATTGCCTCCGATTCCGGTCAAAACGCCCGAGGACCAGCCATTTACGGATTCGTAATAGCGATTTGCGATGGGCATGTACTCGCTCGGGTTGCCGTTGGCGGTTGAACCGAAAAGCACACCCTCCTCGGAAAGACCAATGCCCCA
>CAWUOD010000793.1:0-1832 GCA_963923115.1 uncultured Singulisphaera sp. | reverse complement strand
ATCCTCTCTGGTCTCGTGGGCTCGGAGATGTGTATAAGAGACAGGTCTGATGGTCTTGGACAATCCGGGGTGCCTGCCATGTCGGAAGGTGGGGAAACAATTGGCCAAACCACTCTGGATCCGAGGCTAATTCCCGACAATCCAAATCGTGAAATTAACCAAAACCCTGAAAGTGAGAAGAAAAAAAATAAGCGGGAGTATTCGGTTGGTGCGGTTTCTTCGGGGGGGCGAGATGCGGATGATCAACCCAACCCCTTTTCCAGGGTCTTGGTTCCTTTGCCAACTGCGGATAATGGGGAACAGCCACAACCAAAACCTTTGCGAATTGCCCGATTGGAAGGGGAGCGGGAATACACCCTTTTTGTGGAGTGTCGCGGTTCAGGCCTGGTTTTTCAGCCCGAGGGAATCAAGATTGCGGGCCATGAACTGGAAACCGAGGCAGGCGCCAAGCGTTTTGTGGAGTTAATTGCTCGACAAATAGAAAAAAAGAATAAAAAAAATCCACCCGGTGATCCGCCTTTGCGCGGCAGATTGAAGTTTCTTGTTTGGGCGGATGGGGTGCGATGGTACCACGCATCCTTCCCCTTGGTCGAGAGTTTGGATATACCAAAAGTCCGCCAAAACCTGGAACCAGAGGATAGCGTTCGCGAGATCCTTATGGGGCGTTAACTGCTTACAGATAAGGCCAGGAAAAAATTATGGCAATACGCAGACGAAGACGACCAGCAAGCCAGATTCATTTTAGCTTCGATTCCTTTCTGGATTTGGTTGCAAATGTTGTTGGTATAATTCTTCGGCTGATTCTGGTAGCTTGGGCGGGAGCCCGTGCGTATCAGGGATTGCCAGTCGCGGTCGACTTGCCCGGCCTTCCAGAGGCCCGTGCATTGGCTCAGACAAGGGAATTGGATGAAAAGTCTCAAAAAGTCCAAAAGGAAAACGATTCCCTTCAGAATGAGGTTTCGCGACTTGAATCCCAATTGGCATCGATTTTGGAAAAATCCAGGCTTTTGGAAAAGGAGTCTGAAGAGGAGAAAAAGCGAGAATGGCTTGTTGACAGGGAACTGGATGCGGTTGCGCATGAACGAGACAAACAGGCGGCAGTAACGCGGGTTGTGGATGAACCTCTTTTTGCCGCCAACCGATTGGAATTGGAAAAAGAGGCCAGGGAAATTGCTGAAAAAATTCAGGAACTCAAAAAAGTTCCGACGGTTAAAAAAGTTCACACCTGGAAAACGCCAGTTAGTCAAACCCTGCAAACTGATGAGCTGATTTTTGAGTGTCGGAACGGAAAGGTCACGGGGATTGATTTGGCGGTGATGGTAGATGAGATCCAAAGCGGTATGCGGGAAAAAGGTGAGTTACTGCGAAATCAGTGGCAAATTGATGAGACGACAAAACCATATGGTCCCTTTAGATTGAAATATACCATTGAAAGGGAAAAGAATGCTTTGGAGGAGGTTGGAGGTGGGCGTCCAAACGACTTTGGCGGTTTTCGCTACGGTTTAATGGCTTGGGAATTGATCCCAATTGATCCCAACCGGGGCGAAACCCTTGAGGAATGCATGAGGCCTGGTTCCCGCTTTCGGGCAATCATTGACAGGCTGGATAATAGCCAAACCGCAATAACATTCTGTGTTTATCCAGACAGCTTCGCCATTTACCGTGCTCTTCGCGATCACCTCCATGAGAAGGATATGGTTGTGGCTGGACGTCCCCTTCCAATGGAGGCACCCATAGCAATGGATGCCAAAAAGGGCACAGCCTCCCGCGGTCAGTAAAAACATTGAAGGAAGGCTGTTTGGCTGAGTGGTTATTACCTTTAAAGGTCAGTT
>CAWUOD010000792.1:0-1835 GCA_963923115.1 uncultured Singulisphaera sp. | reverse complement strand
GACAGGGTCACTGAGCCCATCAGAAACTATCTCATAGCGAAAGATTTCTCCATAGGCCGTGGCCAAAGGCCCCAGTTCGGGTAAAGCACCCGGGGGAAGATTGAGGCTGGAGATTTTTTCCTGGACTCGTTGGCGGGCCCAGTAACTTTCCGTGTCTTCCCGGAAAACCAGTTGGATAACCGACAACCCGAATATTGTCCGGGACCGGATGACATCCACATTGGGTACATTGCGCATCACAATTTCTATTGGAACCGTGACTTGCCTTTCCACTTCCTCGGGGGCCCTCCCGGGAAAGCGGGTGATGATTTGAACAACCTGTGAGGAGATGTCGGGGTATGCATCAATTGGCTGTTTGCGAAAAGCATAAACCCCAACAACCGCAACGAACAACCCAAACCCAAGTGTCAGCCACCAGTGTTTCATCGCGATTGCAATCAGATTCACCATGGCTAATCTCCCCCGTTTCCGGGGTTGACCGCCGACATCGACAAAAGGGATCGAATCACCATCGGTTTGAAGAGAATTGCGCCTTTGCCAATAATCCTGTCACCAGGTTTTAGTCCCTGGAGGATTTCCACTTCATCAAAATGGGATTCGCCGATTTGAACCTGGGCCACTCTCAAAGTATTCTCTTTATCAGCCACAAGAATGTAATCGGAGCGATTCACATGCAAAAGCCCCTCCGCAGGAGCCACCAAACTTAGGCGTTTTTCCGTGCCCAAGCCGATTTCGGCAAACATCCCGGGGTGAAGGTGATCCTTGGGATCAAAGATCGTGAACAAAACCCTCAGGGTTTTTCTTTCACGGGAAAGGGCTGGCGCAATCGCATTCACTTTTCCCTGGAAGATCTCATTGGGGATTCCAAGAAACGATGCCTGGCACCCCTGACCAATTTTCACCCGGTCGAGTCTCCCTTCGGGAACATCGGCCATAACGATGTCGATATCATTTTTTGCGGCCCGAAGCAGTTCCGGCTCAAGCCCTGCCTGATTAAGCTGCCGGGCGGCAGCGGCTTCGGCCCTTTTGGCGCCCCTTCCCAAAGTCTCAGTATCGTGAATGTCTTTCTGGCTGGTGATTTCGTACTGGATCAGGTTGGCTTTTTCAGCCGCCAGGTCTTTGGGAGTATCGGTACCCGCACTGACCAGCTTTTCCAACCGGGCCACTACCATTTTCTGGGCTTCCAAACGGGCATTGGCGAGCTGTTTTACCTGGGATAAATAGGTCTCCGCGTAACTGATATCAGCCTGGGCTTTTTGCCAATCGTTAAATGCATTGACCACTTCATTGGAATCAAAATGCCAGATGTAATTACCCGATTTCCCGGTGGGTCGATGACTGGCCACCACATGGCCTGTGACAGACATTAAAGGATCGGAAAAAGTTTTATTTCGAACCTCATGGAAACTGATTTTTTTGTCAAGCGGGCTTCCTGGCAAAAGCCGGAGTATTCCCGGACCTACCACTTGTACCGTGTCGTTTTTTTTCAATCTTGTTTTGCCGCCATCCCCGGAACTTACCGGAGCGCCTCCCTCCGAAACCCACAGATAAACCAGAAATCCAATTGTGCCTCCCAAAGCCAGAAAAAACTGGAAGGACGCCCATAGCCCGGCCCCCTTCCCATCCGAATGTTTCGTTAGGACAAGGGATGACATGATCAACTTCCAAACCCCTAAACCGAGGGCATTCAAATCAATTTTTTTTGGTTAATGGCACAACCAAAAGATCCTGCCATGACCTTGGTTCCATCTTACCCTCATAATAATTCTCCACCATCTTTGATAATTACAAATTCTTTACACAAAAAATTAACCAACATCTATTCCTTAATATTC
>CAWUOD010000791.1:0-1835 GCA_963923115.1 uncultured Singulisphaera sp. | reverse complement strand
CGGGCGGCGCGGGGGAAGGGTGGGGGTCGCCTGTTCGGACGGATTCGGGGTGGTCCCACCGGAAGTCTCAACGGATCCGGTCGGAGCCGCCACGACTTTTGGCGGGGATTTGCGGGCCGGTCGGCGAAAAGTGATTTCGGAAAGATCATCCACGGGAGACTGGAAGTCCTCCCGGGGGAGTTCCGGGGCCCGATCCTCGGGAGCCGATGATTTGGTCATGGTTTGACCCATATCCTGGCCCGCGTCTGGGCCATTATCCTGGCCCGGATTCGGACCATTGAAAAAGGAGGCCACAGGGATCCCCTCGGATCCCTCGAAATAGCCCTCGGATTCAACCTTCTTCGCCGGGCGACGCCGCCTCGGCTGCTTTTGCGATTGCGTCATACTTTGCGGTGAGGCGTTGTCGCCTCGTAGGATCCATCAGACAAAGGGACCAATTCGTAGTCCCCGAAAAGATTGGGAGACTCAACCTGCATACGGCGCAGCAGAGCCACCGCCAAAAGGCGGATTTCGTCCTCCGCGTGGCGGCTGCCACGCATCTCGATGAAGTGACGAAGCGCACGGGCATTGGCCGTGATGAAGATCTTCGTCTCGGTGGCGTTGGGGAGAACACTTCGGGCCGCCTGGCGGGCTCGCTTGCGCCGCAGGGTTTTGTCCTGCTCGTCTACAAGTTTGGCGTTGAGCCCCTCGACCAGGGCGCAATAGCCCTCATGGGCGGATTGCACGGTTTTGAGCCAGATCTCATGCAGTGCGGGATCCGCCGCGATGATCCCCGGTTCGACATATTCCGCCACTGATTCATCGACATAACGCTGGCTGAGCTGGCTGTATCCAAAGCCCGCGCGGTGGCGAATCAGTTCGTGGGTCAACGACCGGCTCACTCCCGTTACCAGGAAATTCCAGGTGGCATGCTCGAGGACCGAACCGTGCCCTACTTCAAGGATGTGATTGAGGTAGGCGTGGTTGCCGCCGGGACGGGGCTTGGCAAAACTCATGTAACAGACGCGACCAGCCATCTCCGACAGGAATTCCCCGGCGATTGTGGTGTCACTTTGCCAGGAGACGCCATGTTGGCCCAAAAACTGGTCAATTTCCCCCATGTCACAGACCTGACGGCCAACGATATGCACCGTTGGCTCGTGGATGACCCTGACGGGGGAAGAAACTTCGGAATGAGAGGCTGAATCAGCCAAAGGTAGAAACCTCAAAAGGGCATCAAATCAAAATCGGAAAAAACCTCTGAGTCCCGCGCAGGCACACTCTTTAAAGTGAAATTCCCTGCCATCCTGCCATTTCGATGGCCCGAAGTGCGCAAAGCGCAGGGGATTGGCGATAGGGATTCGCGGTGACGACTCGATGAATCGATTGTGCGGGAGCGTAAATCTGCCCCACACATAAGTCAGTTTGGGGAGCAAATGGCCCCATGTCAAGAACAACTTGCCGTAAATCCCTTTGCCCCAAGCCGAATGTTCCTTTAGGATAAAGTTTGCGTCGGGAGGGCCATGCGGTCTGCCCCGCCCCAATTTTCATGCCTCCGATACCCAGTTCAACGGAAATCCCAGTGTCCACAATCGAATATAGTCAGGTCCGCAAAGGCAATGTGATTGTCGGCGGCGACGGCCAGCTTTATACCGTGGTCGACCGGAATCTGAACACCCCGGGAAACTGGCGCGCCATGCTTCAGCTCAAGCTGAAAAATCTCAAGACCGGCGCGGTCACCATGAGCCGGGAGCGCCCGGATGACAAAGTCGAACTCGCCTACCTCGACAAGCGGGAGATGCAATTCCTCTACCGCTGTCTCTTATACACATCTCCGAGCCCACGAGACCAGAGAG
>CAWUOD010000790.1:0-1840 GCA_963923115.1 uncultured Singulisphaera sp. | reverse complement strand
ACACAAGGAGTATCGTCGGCAGCGTCAGATGTGTATAAGAGACAGCCCCAAAAATGACTGTCACCATTTTTTCAGACCAAACGCTATCGGCTTGCCGCGAGATCTGCGAAAAATCGGGATCCAATTTCACCCCGGTGTTCGCCTTGCTTCCAAAAGAACAAAAGGAGGCAATGGTTGTCCTTTATTCCTTCATGCGCTTGACGGACGACATTTCCGACGGGGAATATCCTCAGCAAATTCGGCGCAATAAACTAGACGACTGGAAAAAACAACTTGGTGAAATTCTCTCGGAAAATAGTCCGGATCCCAAAAACGATTCGCCCGTTCTAAAGGGAACAAAACAGCTTGTTGATCATTTCCGGGTCGATTCACGATGGCTCTTTGAAGTAATAATGGGGGTGGAGGAGGACCTGCTTTTCCAGGGATATGACACCGAAACGGAAAGGGACGCATACTGCTTCAAGGTGGCATCGGTGGTGGGTTTGTGCTGCCTGGCCATATGGCAAGGCGATCTTGCCATGGGAATGCAATCGGCAATTGACACCGGCTATGCTTTTCAAAGGACCAATATACTCCGTGATTTAATGGAAGACTTTAAAAGGGGAAGATGCTATTTACCAAAATCTAAGTTAAATCAATTCCGCGTGGAACCATGTATACCGACAGATCAAATCCAAATTCAATCCTGGAACAGCCTGATCAAATCCGAAATTCATGAAATTGAGAAATTGTTCGCATCCGGGCAAAAATTACTTCGTTTGCTGCCCCGGCCTGGTCGAGCGGTTTTCAGCGGTTTTCTGGCGATTTACCATGCGATCCTCGAACAGATAGACATTGATCCAGAGGTGGTTTGGAAGAAACGGGTTCGCGTTAGCCGTATTCGAAAATTTCTCATAATGGCCAAATCCATCAGGATAAAATGGCTTGGTTTTTAAGTGATATTTGGCGGATTTTCAATGAATACAAATTGGGCAACAATTCAATCAGGAAATGAATACCAGATTGCTATCCAAACCGGAACAGATTTATTCCTTCCCCGATCCGGCAAGGGAATTTCCTTACTGGAGGTTTTGATAAACTCCCCGCTTAAGGCTCAACTTAAGAATGAGTGGTTAGGCCAACGGGGGGTGATCATTCCCCAATCGGAAATAATTTTCGCCCCTTTGATTCCCCATCCCGAGAAGGTAATTTGCGTAGGACTTAACTACCTTGACCATGCCAAAGAACTGGGTGGTGGAGTACCGCTCGAACCCGTAATTTTTGGAAAATTCCCCTCGGCGCTAACCGGTCACAGATGTCCAATTGTTATCCCCAAAGTCAGTTCAAAAGTTGACTTTGAAATTGAGCTGGTATTGGTGGTTGGGAAAAAGGGGAGATACATTCCCATGGAAAACGCATTGGAACACATTGCCGGACTGACAATTGGCAATGATATCTCTGCTCGTGATTGGCAACTGGAAAAGGATGGCAAGCAATGGATGATTGGCAAATCTTTCGATACCTTTGCTCCCGTCGGTCCTTTTTTGATCCCCATAGAGGACCTACAAAAAATTAGCAACCTAAGCGTATGCTTAAAAATCAATGGAATTACAATGCAAAAAAGCTGCACAAGTCAATTTCTGTTTTCAATTCCAAAGATTGTAAATTACATTTCGCAGGTTGTGACACTAAAACCCGGGGATCTGATTTTCACAGGAACCCCGGGGGGGGTTGGAATGAGTCGAAAACCGCCCGCCTGGCTGAAATCCGGTGACCTGATCGAAGCCTCTATTGAGGGGTTGGGGTTACTCCAAAACCCGGTTATCGACGAGTGATCAAGCCACCCGGGGCATCAGCTTTG
>CAWUOD010000789.1:0-1841 GCA_963923115.1 uncultured Singulisphaera sp. | reverse complement strand
CCTCGGCGTGAAATGGATGGGCTTTTACCCCCACGCCCCAACTGGGCAGCAACCAAAGAAACCTATTCCCAACACCCCCAACAAGCTTTCGTTTTCTTCACATAATCCCCTCGGGGCTCAGAATGGATAAACATCCCGCAATTTCTCATTGCAAATCCCCTGACAGGGTGCTTTTTCCTTCTCTCCCAAGCAAGGAATCCTAGAATTGGCCTTGATGGATATTGGCTAATTACCTAATGAATTTTGGCAATTCGCCAAATGACCTTTGACAAATTACTTGGGCGGAAGCGGAATGTTAGGCATCTCGAAAATGGCGGCCGGAGTCGAACCCTCGGCAACTTTGGCGGCGGCAGCACGGGCCCGGCAACTCAAAGCCGAAGGCAAGGATGTCCTTGACTTCAGCGTGGGTGAACCCGATTTCCCCACCCCTCCATTCATTTGCGAAGCAGGCAAACAGGCAATCGATAGCGGCAAAACCCGGTACACCCCCGCATCCGGCACAGTGGAACTGCGCAAAACCATCGCGGCATGGTACCAAACGGAATATGGACTCTCGGTAACTCCCGAACAGGTCATCGTCTCTGGCGGTGCAAAGCAATCCATCCACAACACCCTCGCCGCTTTGGTGGGCCCGGGTGATGAGGTCATCATCCCCACCCCCTATTGGGTCAGTTATGGGGACCTGGTGAAGATGACAGGGGCGACCCCTGTCCTGGTCCACACCACCCTGGATGCGGGATTCCGCATGGCAGTTCATCAACTTGAAGCGGCGATCACCCCCCGCACCAAACTCCTCATGCTGAACTCGCCGTCCAACCCGACCGGAGCGGTATATCCCCGTGCGACATTGGAAGCGTTCGCACAGGTCGCCATCAAACACAATATTGGCGTCATTTCCGATGAAATTTATGAAAAATTGGTCTACGGCGACGCCAAAGCCACCTGTTTTGCGACCCTGGCTCCCGGCCTTCCCGAAAGAACCATCACCATCAGCGGCGTAAGCAAAACCTACGCCATGACAGGCTGGCGAATCGGCTGGGCCATTGGTCCAAAACATGTTGTCGCGGCAATGGGCAACATTCAAAGCCAGGAAACCAGCAACCCCTCCAGCATCAGCCAGGAAGCCGCCCGGATAGCCCTCACAGGGGACCAGGCGTTCCTTGTGCCAATGGTCAGGGAATTTGAAGCCCGGCGCGACCTGGTTTGCGCTGGTCTCAACAAGATACCTGGAATTCGGTGCTTTGTTCCCGATGGCGCGTTCTACGCGTTCTTTGATATCACCGGCACTTTTGGCAAAAAAGTCGCGGGAGGCCCTTTCCACACCGACACCGATTTTTGCAAAGCCGCACTGGATCACGCCCTTGTCTGCCTGGTGCAAGGCTCCGCTTTTGGCGCGCCGGGGCATGCCAGACTCAGCTTCGCCGCAAGCCGCGCACAGCTCGAGGAAGGGCTCAACCGACTTGCGAAATGGTTGTCCCAGGCAGGATAGCCCCCGAGTCTGGCTCGACAGGAGTAAAGTCTTTGGACCCTTCGTAGGGTGAAAAGTATTGTCCGGGTCGCATCACCGGGATAATCAAACCATTTCAAACAGGCGGTCACATGGCTCTTTTGATAAACGAAGCTCAAGTCCAAAACCTGATGGACATGACTTTGGCGATCGAAATCATCGAAAAAGCCTTTCGCAAGATAGGCCTGGAGGAAGCGACCAACACCCCAAGGAGTCGGGCCCAGACGGATCACGCCCATGTCTACGCGATGCTTGGCGGGGCAAAGGGCCTTTCAGCCCTGGGAGCGCGACTCCAAACAACCAGCAAAAAAGGGAAACCGGGCACATTTCTTGC
>CAWUOD010000788.1:0-1841 GCA_963923115.1 uncultured Singulisphaera sp. | reverse complement strand
CCTTCAACCCATGAAAAGGTTCCTCAAGACAGAACTTGAACTGTTTGAGCTTGTCACGGTTTTCGTTGATAAAACGGGGAAACTGTGCGGCGTCTGTTGGGCTGATTTTGGCGACCTGTTTGACCATATCCTCGATGTTGGGTGTGGCGCGAATGCTGCCGCCACCCCCAAACAAAAGCTGATACTGAGGGTCGAGCCGCTTCATTTCGACTTCGGTTTCAAGATCGCGGCCAACAGATTTGAAAATCGAATTGAGGACTTGAGGATAGAGAAAGAATGTCGGGCCAAGATCGAATTTGTAGCCACCATCGCCATGAGTGGAGGTGCGTCCGCCCACGAAACCCTGTTTTTCAAGTATGGTTACATCCACCCCAGCCTTTGCCAACAGCATGGAGGTCGCCAAACCGCCTGGTCCCGCGCCAACCACAATGACTTTCTTCATGTAGCTTCCCAATGCGCCCCAACCAACTTCGCCTCTTCGGGAGGCCCGCCAGGGTAGATTTTGACCAGAATATTCAGTTTAAGACAACACTATTAATAAGCGATTTCGTTAACTGGATTCCACAGGGATACGGGCAGTTTTATGGCGATGGCAAAAGCCCAAGTTGGCCAAGCATAAAAACCCCCGGGATTTTTGGGTCCCGGGATCGTTGTAAGTCTTGTTTTGACAATATGTTAGCCGCGTGGTTTTTCGCTTGGTCCACTCCGGTCTCCGCCTCGATCCCGGGCCGGACCACCAGGCCGCCTTTCCCAGGCGGGGCCGTTTGGTCGTCCATCCCGGCCACCTGGACCCCGTTCGAGCAATTCCTTTGCTTTTTCGAACTGGTCGGGTTTGAGAACTTCCTTCAGGGCCTTGAGGGTTTTTTCCCTTTGCTCCTTCATCTGGGCGCCGAGTGCTTCCATGTTGGGGCGTTCGCTGGAGGCTTCCGCTTTTTCCCGATTCTTTTCGAGTGTGGCGCGGACCGCCTTGCTCTGGGATTCCAGGATGGCTTTAACCTTTTCCTTTTGGGATTCGTCCAGGCCGGCATCTTTGAGCTTTTCCAGGACTCGTTCGCTCATTGCAAAGGGACGACCTGGACCGCCGGGTCCACCGGGTCCGAAACCTCTTGGTCCTCCCGGACCGAAAGCTGGGGGACCACCAGGGCCGAAGCCCCTATGTCCCATGGGACCTGACCCTTGGGGACCGAAAGCCTGTGGTCCGCCAAATCCACCCCTGCTACCGGGACCGAACCCGCCCTGGCCTCCTTGGCCCATCCCTTCCGGCCGACCGGGGCCACCGTGACCGAAGTTACCAGGACCAAATCCTCTGGGCCCCCCAGGCCCGAAAGCTCCTGGACCGCCTGGACCGAATGGCTTGGGACCTCCGGGGCCAACACTTTTGGGTCCGCCGGGACCAGGTCCGCGTTGTCCTTTATGTTCGATGCGACCGATCACCTTGCGGGCCGCTTCGGCGGTCGGGAGGTCGGAACCATCGGCCGCTTTTTTCAGTGCCGGGAGGGCGGCATGGCCAAGAGCGACCAGTCCGGCCCGTGCGCTGTCCCGGATCGTATCGCTGCGGTCAGCGATCTTGGACACGAGGGTCTCGGCCCAGGCATCAATATTGGGGTCTTTTTTGGGTTCTTCCTTTTTGGAGAGCGATTCCCGGGGAGGACCCCCGCGGCGACCCTCACTTCCGGGGCCTCCGGGGGGTTGAGCGATACCGGTTTGGGTCAGTGCCAAAAGGGCTGCCGTAGTGAAGATCGATCGTTTCCAACCTTTGGTGAGGAACATTTGCCTACTCCTTTTGGAGGTTTCTGCGGGGGAGGGCCCGCGATTGGGTCCCACACCGACTTGGTTACACC
>CAWUOD010000787.1:0-1852 GCA_963923115.1 uncultured Singulisphaera sp. | reverse complement strand
TCTGGTCTCGTGGGCTCGGAGATGTGTATAAGAGACAGTCTAATGACAGCCAATCCGAAAAACAAGGATGCTGGAATTCTGACCTCCGACACTGTCCATCTGAACGAGGAAGGAAATCGATTTGTAGCCGCGGTCATGTTGAAATCGTTAGGCCAATAAAAAATTGAGGATTTCCCGGAAAAATCATGGTTTTCCGGGGTATCACTTGACAAGATTTTATTGTGAAGAGAGCAGGAATTGCTGGATCCTGCCATCAGGGGTTCGGTAAAGGCTACCTTTCAAAATAGTGCCATTTTTAAAAAACACTTTGAGCAACGCAACCTCCATTCCACCCCGCTCGTAAACCGATTCCAATTCAATCCTCAAAGGTTCGCCCAATTCCCTGAGACGCCGGGAGTAGGCCTCAACTCGGGAATTGGACATAAAAGACCTGTATTCTTCGCCGAGGTTCCCAGGAACAAGTTTGCCACAGGCTAATTGAGCTACAAGTAATTTGGCCTGCTCGATTGGGGAGGGTCCGGAAACTTTTGGGATATTCGATTCCTCCCTTAGTAACAGGTTCATCACATCCCGAAAAAGCTGACCATCATCGAGATGCTCGGAATTTACCAAAAGCACACCCACAGAACGAGTCCTGGGGACAAGGAGAATATTGGCATGGAAACCGCTAACGGCACCACTGTGCCCCCAAACAATCTCTCCATCCCGATCGGAAATCGTCAATCCACACCCATAATTTCGTTTTTTTCCGTTGTTCAATATCCTTGGCTTCGTCATAATTTCGAGGGATTTAGCATTCAGAAGTTTTCCTGACATCAAAGCAATACCCCATTTTCCCAAATCGTTGGCGGACGCATAGATCCCACCTGCACCATGGAGCCAGCCCCCCGCCTCGGGGGGAGCCCATTCATTCCCATCAATTCCCAAAGCGCGATAGCCTTTTGGAAGCCCCTCAAAACCAGCGGGCGGATCCAACCGCGCGGTTTTCATATCCAAAGGTTCGAATATTCTTTCTTTGAAAAATTCACCAAGGGACTTTCCCGATACTTTTTCAACAACCCTCCCAAGAATTGAATATCCGGTATTGGAATAAGAATATTTTTCACCCGGCGCAAAATCCGGTTTGCCACCAGCATAATCCCGAATGAGATCATCCAGGTTGATCGGTTTTATCATTCGCCTGTCCAAAAAATCGAGCGGGTAATAATCAGGATAGCCAGAGGTATGATTCATCAGATCCAGCAAGGTCACCCTATCGGCATTGGAGATTTTGGGGTACCATTTCGCCACTTTATCCATTGGGGAAAGTTTACCATCCTGCGCGAGTAACAATATGGCCGCGCAAGTAAACTGTTTACTCACGGAACCAATTGCAAAGGGTGTTTCCGGCAGAACAGCTTTTCCATCCGGCAATGAATCCTTGCCGCTACCCAGGGCAATTTCGACTTTTCCTTGTCTAATTACAACCATTTCCAACCCGATAAAGCCTTTGCTTCGGGCAGTTTCGCGCACATATTTTTCAACAACTTCAGCTTCGAAAACATCCGGGAGTTTGGGAATCAAGGCTGAATCGTTTTTGACATCAATCCTTGTAGGGGTTTGGCAAAACACCGAACCAACATCCAAACCATGAATAAAAACACAAATCAGACCGCAAATGATTCTGCGCATTTCACCACCCCTGAAAAACGGATCAACATCTGAAAAAAGGAGGGAACCGGAAAAAATCCGGATCCCTCCCAATAACATACCTTTGAAATAAAATCGCCCACTAATTCAGATTAATTCCAATAAAATTGGCCTCTATTTTTTCTTTTCAAAATCACCCGCCTCAATAATAACCATCTTTTTA
>CAWUOD010000786.1:0-1852 GCA_963923115.1 uncultured Singulisphaera sp. | reverse complement strand
GCCTGGTAAAAATTGATTTGCTGGGAAATCGCGCCCTTTCCACCGTGGATGAGGTGGCCCGAAGACTCCAGACGCCTGGAAAAAAAGGACACCCGATCGCCGAGGATGACGGGAGCGTCCTTGCATTGTTGAGGGCCGGCGAAACCCTTGGCGTGGGCCAACTGGAATCACCGGGAATGAGGCACCTTTTGGTTCAATTGGCCCCAAAAAACATCGATGATGTAATTATTGCGTTGGCCCTAATCCGTCCGGGAGCCGCGGGTGTCGGCATGAAGGCAAAATTTTGCGCCTGGCGGAGGGGTGCGGCCCCACCTCCAAAGCAACATCCCCTTGTGAAAAAACTGCTAAAGGGCACGGAAGGGATGATGATTTTCGAGGATGATGGGCTCCGATTGCTTCAGGGACTTTGCAATTTGAGCGCCCCGGAAGCGGACAGGTTCCGGAAGAGGATCGCCAAAAATCACCATCCGGAAATCGGGGCGTCTCTTCGCCGGGAATTCATGGATATGGCCACCCCTTCAGGGGTTGGCCCGGAGGAATTGGAGGATATTTGGGTCCAGTTGGAAAAATTCAACCAATATTCGTTTTGCAAAAGTCACGCGGTGAGCTATGGACTTATCGCATGGCGAAGCGCCTGGTGCAAGGCAAATGAACCCTTGCTTTTTTGGACAGCCGCCCTCAACAACAACGCCGGTATGTATCCAAGAAGGGTGTACATAGGAGAAATAGTTAGATCGGGAATCGCTGTCCTGGGGCCCTGTGTCAATCGTTCATTGGAAACTTTTGAGCCTGAGGGGAATGCCATTCGCACGGGACTGGGCGCCATTGCCGGATTGGCGGGGGACCTTGTCACCCAAATACTTCTGGAGCGAAACACCAACGGGTTGTTCACCGATGCGGATTCTTTCAGGCTTCGCGCTGGTATTCCCCCCGAGGCCATGGACCGATTGAGAAGGGGAGGCGCATTGGATTGTTTTGGCCTTTCCAGGCCCACATTGGCCCTACAGGGGGAGCTCAAGAGATTGGCTGGTTGGCAGACCGGCGGATCCGAGCTTTTTGAAAAGGTGCCGGATCTGGAATGGATCATGCCGACCCTGGATCCCGTCGAGAAATCCCGTGAGGAATATCCCATTCTGGGAATGACGGTCAGTTGTCCGTTACAGGAATTGATGTCGCCTGTCATTCGGTCGGGTCTAATGAAAGCTGGCCTGGACCCTTCCAGACTTTGTCCCAGTACCGGGATTGGGAAATATTTGGGAAAGGAGGTGATGGTTGCCGGAATGGTGGCCGCCGCCAGGGGAACCCACACCAAATCAGGTAAGTTGATGCAATTTTTGACTCTCGAGGACGGGGCGGGTTTTGTGGATTTGACGCTCTTCCCGGGAGATTGCGATATTCTTCATCATATTACCGAGGGACCCTATGTGGGTATTGGTGTTGTGGAGGAAGACTTGGGAGTCGTAACGGTTCGCGCGAAAAGGGTATTTCCCATTCATGGACGAGGGAATGTTATTCCCATCAGGGATGAAACGACCGCAATCGGTTTTTGGGAGGAAGAACTTTGAGCCAAATATTTCGTGCCGGATCCGTTTGGACGGGGAAGGATATGGTGGCGGATGCGGCATTGGTGATCTCCAATGGAAAGGTTCAGGCCGTTTCAAAAGAGCGCTCTGAAGGTGAACTGGATCTGGGAAAAGAGAGTATCATTCTTCCGGGTTTGGTGAACGGACATGTCCACCTCGATCTTTCGTTTGCCCGCATCCAGCCGACAAGAAACTTCACGGACTGGATCGAAAAGGTAATTTCCCACCGCATGGAAATGTCCCCGAAAATGAACCTCGAGGCGATTCGA
>CAWUOD010000785.1:0-1856 GCA_963923115.1 uncultured Singulisphaera sp. | reverse complement strand
AGTCTGGCCAGTGTCTCAGTGCCAATGGCGCGGGTCGTGCTCTCACACCCGCTAGGGATCATCGCCTTGGTAAGCCGTTACCTTACCAACTAGCTAATCCCATTTGGGCCCCTCTTGAGGCGTTGCCTTTCTTGGTTTCCCAAATCGCCCGGTTTTACCCTTCCGTTAGGAAGGCTATCCCAGACCCCAAGGTAGGTACCCAAACATTACTGCCCCTTTCGCCACTTCCCCCACTCAGTTACCCAAGTGAGATTCGTCCGACTTGCATGTCTGATCCACGCCGCCAACGTTCATTCTGAGCCAGGATCAAACCCTTCAATAATTGTATCAGTGAAACTTTTCAGTCTCTTGATTCGAAGGTCTGATGGTCGCCTGGCCGGCTTAGAAACTTAGAAAAAGACGACAGCTTTTGCTGTCTAAACAAATCCAAGTCTTGCCGGTCAGGCAAGCTTGAAATTTGCTTGGCTATTTCTTCACCGAATTGTCAAAGATCTTATCGCTGCGGTCATCATCCCCTCGGGAATAACAACCACAACTGCGCGTTTCGTTTCCGTTTCAGCGCGTCCCAATCGCTTAGGACTCAGGTATCTTAAACCGCCTCAGCACCTTTGTCAACGCAACCTCAAAGATTTTGACCCGGATCCCGTTTTCGCTCTCGTTCCTCTGCTTCGCAACCCGTTTCCCTATAAAGAACTTGGTCATTTTTCGTTTTCTTGGTTTTTCCGGAATTTATCATGGCCCCACGCGTCCTTGTCCTGCGAGCACCCGGCACGAACTGCGATACCGAAACCAGCCACGCCTTCGAATTGGCCGGTGCCCTGACCTCCAAAGTCCACATCCGCGAACTTCGCTCCAACCCTCATCAGGCCAAAGACTTCCAAATTTTGGTCATCCCAGGCGGCTTTTCCTACGGCGACGACGCGGGAGCGGGAACCCTGTTTTCCCACCAACTTGGATCATTCCTGGGCGATACCCTAAGGGAATTCCGCGATCAGGGGAAACTTATCCTTGGGATCTGCAATGGTTTCCAGGTCCTGCTAAAGTCCGGGCTCCTCCTGCCTCATGACGAGGAGGGCCCCGTGGCCACCCTCACCTCAAACACTTGCGGCCGCTACCTCGATACTTGGGTTCACCTTAGGGCTTTCCCTCACAATTGCCCTTTTGTGGGTGCCTTGGACAGACTCGTCCTGCCTGTGGCACATGGCGAGGGGCGTTTTATGGTCCGTGAATCCTGGATTCGCGAAGGAATCGATCGCTCAGGCCAAGCCGTATTGCGTTATTGCCCCGATCCACGCCCCATTGACCCGGCCAACGCACCATCCGCCCATTACAACCCCAATGGCTCGGATCTTGATATTGCCGGACTCTGCGACACGACCGGCCAGGTTTTTGGACTTATGCCTCACCCCGAGCGGCATATGTTCAACACCCAAAACCCCACCTGGACCCGTCAGGGGCATCCCGAATCGGCCGATGGCTTGCAAATTTTCCGCAACGCGGTCGCGTGGTTTGTTTAGGGCCACCTAATGAACCTCACTCATCCAAACGCCAACATCGCTCCTTTTGGATCAAAAGAAGTGGAGCAAGCCGCGGCTTTGATTCGCCTTGCCTTGGCGGAAGATCTTGATCCCTGCGGAAAACCCTGGGGAAAACATGCCGATGCCACATCCGAGGCATTAATTCCTCCGAAACTTCGCGGACAAGCGATCCTGGTATCCCGTGCCAAAGGGATTGTTGTTGGAATCGAAATCGCCCGAATGGTGTTCCAGGCAGCTGATCCGGAGCTTGTCTTTACCCCCTGTAAAAGAGATGGCGATCCCATCCTGCCGGGCGATCCTATCGCCGTTATCAAAGGT
>CAWUOD010000784.1:0-1858 GCA_963923115.1 uncultured Singulisphaera sp. | reverse complement strand
TGCTCGCCAGGACCGACGAGGAGGTCTTTTTCCATTGGCACTCTGCATGGCAATGAGGCCGTTTTTGGTTTGCCGGATGCGGAAAGACTGTAACGCGCCCCAAAAGCGAAGTCGTTCACCAGAAAAACCAAACACAAGAGCCGTGAAATGCCCACTCTTTGGCTGATGGAAGATCAGTTGTCCATCGATCTGGTTCGCAAACTGCGTCCCGATCGCGTTCTGCTGATCGAATCCAAAAAACATTTTGCTTCGTGGCCTTTTCATAAGCACAGGATCGCGTTTCAAATTTCCGCCATGAGGCACTTTGCCGCGGAATTGAAGTCCGAAGGGATTGAGGTCCATCATTATGGCCTGGATAGGAAGCCCTATCTCGATGCCCTGGGCGCGATCTCTCATCTGGTCAAAAAGTGCAAAGATCCCCAGTTGGTGGTGATCGATCCGTCCGAACATCATTGCGCCCAATGGGTGAAAACGCTCCCGGAAAAACTTGGCGTAAAAATCCGCCTGGAAACCAATACGCTTTTTCTGACCAATCGCGAGGAGTTCGCCGCATGGGCCCGACCTCTCAAGAAACCGGTGATGGAGCACTTTTATCGCCGCATGAGGACGAAACTGGGAGTGTTGATAGAGGAAGATGGCTCGCCTGTGGGCGGTCAGTGGAACCTCGACAAGGAAAACCGCAAACCCCCCAAAAAGGGGATGACTTTTTCCCGGCCCCTGGCAATCCAACCCGATTCTGTCACCCTGGATGTCCTGAAGGAAGTCGACCGGGTATTTCCCACACATCCCGGATCCACCAATGGATTTTTTCTGCCCGTAACCCGAGGCGATGCGGAAAAGGCGTGGAAAGACTTTGTCAAAAATCGCTTGCCCCCATTTGGCGACTTCGAGGACGCGATGCTGGTGGGTCAGCCGTTTCTGAACCACTCTTTCGTCTCGATGCTTTTGAATGTTGGCCTGCTTGATCCGATGAGGATGGTGCGCGATGTGGAAAAAGCCCACCAGGCCGGGCGGGTCCCCCTCAACAGCGCCGAAGGATTCATCCGGCAAATCATCGGCTGGAGGGAGTATGTGTACGGCATCTATTGGTCGTTTATGCCCGAGTACCGGGATCGCAACGCACTCCAGGCAAAAATCGGTCTTCCGGAATGGTTTTGGACCGGCGAAACCGAATTGAATTGCCTGTCCCAATGCATTCAGGGGGTCGTGGATCGGGCCTACTCCCATCACATCCAGCGCCTGATGATCCTCTGCAATTTTGCCACCATGGCTTCGTTGTCGCCCCAGGCGGTGAATGATTGGTTTTATGCCATGTATGCGGATAGCCTCGACTGGGTTGTCACACCCAATGTGATCGGCATGGGGATGCATGCGGACAACGCAACCATGGCGACCAAACCCTACATCAGCTCGGCCGCCTACATCAACCGGATGAGCGACTATTGCAAGGGTTGCAAATTTGACCCCGGCGAACGCCTGGGGGACAAGGCTTGCCCGTTCAACTATCTTTTCTGGACTTTTTTACATGATTTTTCCGACCGGTTACACCACAATCCACGCATGACGATGATGCTCAAAAATGCCCAAAAGATCGACGCCAGGGAAATGGGGCAGATGATGGATCAACGAAAGCGTTTTATCGATCTGCACATAAGGCAAAAGGTGGGTCAATCATGAAACGCCTGGACAGCAAGTTGTGCGCCGTCTGTAACCGTCCCATGACCTGGCGGCGTAAATGGGCGAAATCCTGGGACGAAGTGAAATACTGTAGCGATGCCTGCCGAAGGAACAGGAAAAATGGGACAAACCCAGCGGGCAAACCATCCTGAAGTACCACTTGTTGATTAGTGCTCCGGGA
>CAWUOD010000783.1:0-1865 GCA_963923115.1 uncultured Singulisphaera sp. | reverse complement strand
GCCAAAGCGGTTGCCCGCCACATCCCACCCAAATGGGTCCATGTCGATGAGAACGCCGATATTGAATTTTGGCTTACCATTGACCAAACCACCGCCGTTTCCGGGGTCAGGTTGTCGGATCGGTCCATGCGACACCGCCTGGACAAATGGATTCACCGCCCCGCCTCCATTCGCCCTTCTGTGGCAGCGGCGATGGTCAGACTTGCCAAAATTCGTCCAGGAGACCCGGTTCTTGACCCTTGCTGTGGCTCTGGAACAATACTCGCCGAACACATGATCCAGC
This sequence comes from uncultured Singulisphaera sp., assembly GCA_963923115.1. Taxonomy (GTDB): domain Bacteria; phylum Planctomycetota; class Planctomycetia; order Gemmatales; family Gemmataceae; genus SYLG01. The sequence continues at coordinate 1,582 of CAWUOD010000783.1, read as the reverse complement.
TCAAGGACCAGGACGAAAAGGCCCCACCAATTTGCCTTGGGGGAGATATTGAACTTTCAGCCGTTACCGAAGCCCAAAGCAACCTGAGAAGCTACGGCGATCCTTTTTTGGCCCATTGGGACAGTGCCCTGCTACCGGTAGAGAGCGGCTCCATTGGAAAAATCGTGGTCAATCCTCCGTTCGGCAAACAGATTGGTGACCCGGAAGAGATGCCAGACCTGTACAAGGACTGGTCCCTCGAATGGTTTCGGGTCGGCAGACCGGGCTGTCGGCTTGTGGCTGTCACAAGCATGCACCGGGAACTCAACGACGCCTGTACTGCCGCTGGCTGGAAATCGGAAAGAAAGGTCCTCTTTTCCATTTTGGGACAAAGAGCAACCATTAGTGTCTGGATCAAACCCTACTGAGCAGTTAGATTAGGTCGATAAGCTACTTTCGTTTCTGATCGGATTGGGTGAACCATGCAGATCCAGTGTCCCGGTTGTAAAACCAAACTTCAGCTGCCCGATGGGACAAAACCCGGAACCCGGGTCCAATGCCCTTCCTGCAAAAAAGTTTTGGCATTGCCGGGTGGGCCCTCCTCTCCGAATTCGGATGCGTCCCAGAAAAAACAGCCAGTTCCCCCTCCCAAAACCACACCCGCTCCGGCGCCGGCTCCAACCCCTTCCTCCTTCGACGACGATGACGAAGCCGGCCTTTATGGAGTTCGAAAGGATCCGGATTTGGACGACGAGGAGGATGAACTGCCCACCAAGGGGAAATCCAAAGGATCTTCGAATCCGCCAAAAAAGAAAAAACCCGTCATAAGCTATGCGCCTGATACATCGATCAAGGACCTTCGCGGTCCGGCCATGACCCATGTGGTGCAGCCTTCGAATTACATGATGATTCAGTGCGGTTTGGTGATGGTTACCGCGATCGCGAGTATCGCGATTGCGGTTTGGCCATTCATGTTTCAGGAAAGAGTGCTCACACCCGCCGTCGCCCTAAAGCCCTACTACTTGGAAAAGCAGGGAGCTCCCGGAGATGAGGGAAAACAGGCAAAGAAACGATGGGAACGAATTGATGGCAACTGGGTGGAATGGCCGAAAGCCAAAAAAGCCAAGGAAGATGACACGGGATTCAGTCGCGGCGAACCCATGAAAGATTACGAATATGAAGCGGCAATGATTGAGGTGAACAAGCATTTTCCTTTCGCCGTTGCATGGCTGGTTCTAAGTATTTTGATCCTTGCTTATGCGCTCACGGTGGCTTTTGGTGCCGTGAAAATGCAATCTCTCGAATCCTATGCCTGGGCGATGACATCGGCCGTGCTGGCCATGCTCCCCTTCGGTTCCATTGGCCTGCTGGTATACTTTTTTAAACCCGGAATGGATTTCCAGGCCGATATGCCCATCATCCTTTTCGTTCTGGCCGTGGAGTCCATTTTTACGCTGTTGGTCGGGCTGATGAATTTGGCTGTCCTTCTGAAACAGGAAGTCAAAGCAGGATTTGCCTACCGAAGCGACGCGGTGGGATAAACAATTAGGCACAGACCAAGTGGTCAAAAAGGCCCCTTGCGCCGCGTTATCAGGCTCCAAAT
>CAWUOD010000782.1:0-1866 GCA_963923115.1 uncultured Singulisphaera sp. | reverse complement strand
GTATTGCGCCGTTCGATTTCGGGGTGGGTAACAAGCCCACAGGCCGCGATAAGCCATTCCCGCACGATCCTGGCGACGGATGACACCGAACTTGGCAGGCGCATAATGGGGCGCATCAAGGAGACCGGCCGTGAAGGCATCCTTGTCACCACCGGAGGCGACCTGCTCCGCCGACTCAACCGCGCGTCGGACATCGACCTCATCATTCTCGATCCAAACCTGCCGGGATATGGCACCGCCAGTCTGGTGGCCCAACTGCGAAGCGACAGACACTTTGGAAAGCTTCCACTGGTCATCCTTGGTTTGGCCAAGGCGACAGATGTCCGCGACATAATTGTGGAATACTCAGATATTCAAAGGCGTCTTGATATCCTGGATAACGAACTTACCGCCCGCGATGAGCGATTCGCGGCGATCAAAAGCGATTACCAGGCGGAAGACGCAAGCATCAAACAGGATGCCGCGAACATAAGAGGCGGGCCAGCCCGCAAAGCAGACATCGAGGATGCGCTCAAGGTACGAAGGAATGAACTCGAGCGATCCAACCGCGAGCGAATCGAACGCTCCAGCCAGGCTTTCAGTTTCACCAACGGACAAAACAACCGCCGCGAGGAACTGATCGCGCGCAAAAAGGTCCTGCTGGATGCTTTCGAAATCATTCAGGAAAAGCGATTTGTCCAGCTTGAATCCCAATGGGGCAACCTCCCGGCAACCATCGTTGTCCATGGACATGATGCTGCCGCTCCCAAAATGCTTGAGAACACGCTGGTCGGTTGGATAAGCCAGCTCAAGCTACCCTCCCTGACCGAGGAAGAGCGTCAATTCATGGCTGAAACCGCGGTGTTTCAGCTCGCCCGAATGGCGGACGGGGCGCCTCCCGGATATGACATCAGACCCGCCACCGATGAACTGATTTCGGTGCTGCGCTCCACCAATCTCCCCGAACCGGCAATCATCGCGGCCTCCAGGGCCCTAAGCCATATTCCCGGCCTGCCCGCCCAATTACGACTCGCGGAGTGTGTGATGGACACCAAGCGTTCCCCACTGGTTCGCGCGGGTGTCGCCGATAACCTTGTCATGCATTTGCGAAGACACACCATCATGATCCCCGAATCCAAACGGGATGAATTGGTGGCACTTGCTTCACAATCCTCCAACGACCCGGTCCTCAGGGAAAAGCTGGGGGCCCTTGTTGGCATTCTCAAGCCCTCGGTGGCCAATACCGGCGAGCGATTGCTGAACATCTTCTCCACGCCCAAATAAGCGCCTGGGAAAAGAACTTTCTCAAAGCATCCGGGCCACGGCCTCAACCGCGGTCCGGATTTTTTTTTCGAAAGATCCGGCTTCGATAAAGAGCCGGTTGGGATGCGAGGACCAAACATTTCGGGAAAGTTGCTCCCTCACCAAAGCCTCTTTGGGATCCTCAAACCGGGTCGGGTTATTTCCCCGGTCAAATCGCTCCTGGTCTACCACCACAACGCTCTCAAGTTGGATCACCAAATCATACCGGGTGTGAATTTGGGCCAAATCAAGACCGAAATATTCCAGATAATCCTCAAGCCCTTCAGGCCAATAAGCCGCGCCGTCGAGCAATCCCCGGTCGCAAATGATTGCTGGGACACCCGCCTCCTCGGCTAGGGCCTCCATCGCTTTTTCCAGGTGGATTTGTGTGGCGACAATTTGGGCCTGGAAAACTTTGCGCCACCTATCACCCCCATGGAGCGTTTTGGGCCAGTCTCCATGCCCCATGGGCGGAGGAATATTTCCTGAAAGCAGGAGAGTCGACGCCTCCGGAACCAGGATCACTTTGGATCCGTGTAATCCTGTCTCTTATACACATCTGACGCTGCCGACGATACTCCTTGT
>CAWUOD010000781.1:0-1868 GCA_963923115.1 uncultured Singulisphaera sp. | reverse complement strand
AAAGAGATCTGAGCGCCGCCAGCCCGCCGGCTTTGTTAATTTTGGCTTCTTACAACCCCATTTGCGCCTTTGCCATGACTTTCCCATTCATGAAGGTGATGGTGATGATTCGGTTTCCATCCTGCCAAACCATATTTTCACCAGACACAGACATGCCTGGTACGCTGATGCCGCCTCCGGAAAAGCCCGGGGCGGATGCGCTAGAACTTGCCTGAACCTTACCGGGGCCAAGGATGGACTCAACCTCGGCCTTGGACATACCGTCGTTGATTTTGCCGAAATTGGCGGAATTGATTCGAGATCCACCACAACCAACCAGCAAGGCAAGAATAAGCAACAAGCCATTCCTGATGGATGTCAAATTAAGCAATTCCATTCTCATGGTAAGGTCTCCAAATAGGTAAACTGAAACAATTCTTTATCCGAGATACCTGTCACCAATTCAGAACCATTCCTTTTTCTCAATTTCATAGAGTTGATAAAATTCTTGGTCTGATTTTGTTAAATAAATAATTCCTTCAATCAGGGAAATAATGGCGGTTGCGAAAATCGGCATTCCCAAGGTGAAGCAACTCAATGGAAAACCCACTGTGTTGATAAGCAGGAAGATCAGTCCGGGAACGGTGAATCCAAGATAAAATTTGTGAATTCCAAAGCATCCGAGAAATAGTGCCAGCAATCCGGCGATGATTTTGTCCTTGGATTTATTGACGACTGGTTTGTGATAAATGGCAAGCGCATAAGAACCGCTTGGTTCAAAATCGACAATCAAACCCGGAACGGGATATCCATTTCCTTTCCATTCCGACCCGGTGAAATGATACCTGATTCCGTGCTCGGAGGTGATCAATCCAGACCCGTGTTGGATTGAATAGTTGAGAATTTCGCCTTTCATTTGAATTTTTCCATGATACTAATTCAGGCGCGATTGTAATTCATGTATCATTAGCGTTTAGACAGACTGTTGTTGGCTCGATCCATGCCTTTTGACAAAATAAAAATCAGGGTGACAATGACCGATGAACCTACTGTAACCATTAGTGAAATCCAATATCCCCACTGGAGACCGAATTCAGCCGAACTCGATGCGGTTACACCTCCAAAAGACGCGTTGCTGGTTGAGGATGCGCTCGAAAACGCAAGGATGTAACCTCCGCAGGCCAAGTGGCACATCGCATTCACAATTGTCAAAGCCAGAAGCGCAACAGGGTTCGGAAAGACAAAAAAAAGAACAATTGAAGCAAAGCAGGATAGGAAAACCATCGGTCCCCAAGGCACAAACAGGATTCCAAGTAAGTTAAAGCTATATTGCGCCGCTGCAAATCCGGGTGAATGAACCTGACTGGATGCCCCATACCAAGGAAGAAAAACGCAAACCATCCCCAAAAAAGCCAATGAAACTTGGGTGATTTTAAATGGTTTTATTAATTTTGGTGGCAAATATGTATTGATTTGGTTTTTTGGAAAAATTTGACCTGGAATTGAATGGGAAGTGTTTGAATCTTGATGTGGAAAAGTAAAATCGTCTATCTGATTTGGAATTTCAGGAGTTATTTGTCCCTTGCCTGGGATTTGGTTTGCGAATGGTTCTGGATGAGATCGGATTGTCTGATGGCTTTGCGCCGGTTTGGGATTCCACACTTGGGCTAATGCCATCCACTGCGCGCCATCCACCGAGACCAGATCGTTTACCTGTAACTTTCCCTGACCCATAAGTATGCCTACCTGGTTTATGGTAAAAGGGCCGTGGATTATGTTCCCTTTTAAAACCCTGATCGAGGAATTCGCATTCATCATGGGTTCACCGTATCCTTAAAGTGATAGCTGTCTCTTATACACATCTCCGAGCCCACGAGACCAGAGAGGAT
>CAWUOD010000780.1:0-1873 GCA_963923115.1 uncultured Singulisphaera sp. | reverse complement strand
GGTGAGGCGTCTGTAAGCATTTGCGCGTCGGATCCCAAAACCATCTGGGTCAATACCCATGCGATTCCCGATCGCCAGCGTCTTCCCGGCCAATCCCAACCACGAAGCATGTCCTTGTCCAGCCACTCCCCTTCGAAAGTGTAAACGCCACTGATTCCTATCACACCCCGGATATCCTTTGGGCTTCGTTCATACTCCTTGAGGTAGGATTCATCGGTTGCCAATAGCGAAATCAGATGGGCCCCTGCGGAGTGCCCCGCGAGGAAAATCCGGTCCGGACGGGCTCCAAATTTTTCCGCGTTGCGAAAGGTCCAGTCCAGAGCCTTGGCCACATCTTTCACATGGGTGGGGTGTTTGACCGCCGGGGACAGGCGGTAATTGACAATCACCGCCCCGATTCCGTTTTTGGCAAGAAGATGTCCAAGAGTAAAATAAGGCCATTTATCCCCAATGGTCCAGCCGCCTCCATGAACAAAGAAAACGATGGGAAAGTCCTTGGCATCTTTGGGCAGATAAATGTCCAAAGAGTTTTTTAACGGGGGGATTGTGAAGGGGTCGCCATATGAGACATCCGCGATGGCGCGAACCCCATGGTTTCCGCCTATTTTGATTGTTGGTGATTCCGCGGGTAGTTGCGGGGCCAAAAGGGCGAGAGCACATAACGCAACCCAGGTGAAAAACCCAGGATAAATCCTTTTCCCATCAGGACAAAATGGAGGAGTTCGCGTTGTCATGTTCCGGGTCCGCGCCAGAGTGGGGTTTGGATATTATTCTTTTTTGCCATCGGTTGGCGTTTTTTTTGCATCGGCCGGTTTTTTCAGAAAGGGGATAGGCTTGAGCTCGACCTTTTTGATCGATTGGAGGTAATCCAGCACTTTTTCGGAATCCTTACCTCCGACCTGGGCATGGAAATGGAGGCTAAAACCGTGTGGCCCCTTGGCTTCGATAAGACTTGGCTGCAGGGTCAAAAAGGAACGGACCGCTTCAAGTTGGCCAAGCATGGCCGCGCAGAAAAGATCGATCCGGGCCCCTTTTGAAAGTAGAAATTCCACAATATCCCGACGCCCCATGTGCGAGGCGCCACCCAAACCGGTTTCCCAGTCTCCAGCTCCCCAATCGATTGAAGCGTTGATAAGACCAGGCTCCTTTCCCACAAGTTTTTTCACCATTGCCAGATCGCTATGCGCGTAAATCACAAAATCCTGGGCGAGTTGGCGATTGATTTGCTCTTTTTTCCAAGATGGCTTGAACCCCGGCGCCGGATAGTCACGCTCGAAAGTTGCCTCTTTGGGACCGCTTGGGGCGGCTGTGGTTGGTCCATTTTTGGGTTTGGCGATTGGGGGCGGGGCGTCCTGGCCATAAAGGTCGGAAGCCGTCCCCAAAACAAAGCCAGCGGTTAGGGTTGTAAAAGTGCGTCTGGGTAATGAATCCGACATGTTCCACCCCAAGATAAATTTTGACGAAAATTTCCAAAAACCCTAACGGGTAGGGAATTGAAAGCATAGGCGCAAAAGCAAGCCCAAGGAAATGCCAAATGGCATCAAGGGGAAAGCCTGGGATTGGGTATCATCTGATCGGGGAGGGGTGATTACCCTTTTTCGCGATTTTTCCGGGGGTAGCTAACCGCTTTGTCAGGCAAATCTGTGTTTGGGTGGCCTGAATACAACTTCGGCTTGTTTCCGAAAAAGTTCGCCGCTTAACTTTATGCCTTCCACGGATTTTGTCGCAGGGGATATTGCGGCGGACTCTGCGGAAAGAGTATGCGATTGTAGCGGAAAAGCTCTGGGGGAGAGGTTTTCCACAAAGGGCCAGCCAGGATGGCAGGCTCCGATCCGGCACGGAGGCTGGTTATGCAAATGGTTTATGCCCCCAA
>CAWUOD010000779.1:0-1876 GCA_963923115.1 uncultured Singulisphaera sp. | reverse complement strand
CGGGTGTGTGAGTCACTGCCCTTCCAACCAGGCCGGGGTTACTTTTTACCCGGATCGCGAAAAGGTTTCGCTTTGTCCATGACAAAATCCAGGATGGCTGTTGCATCCGCCAAATTGGTTTCATGGCCACCGTTTTCACGGTGGATCACCAGGACATCCCTTTTGAGAGATTGGAGCACCCTGGCGAGTCGAAGGGTACTTTGTGGGGGAACCAAAGTATCCTTGCCCCCCGTGGAAACCCCGACAGGCATAATGAATTTTTCTGGCCAATATTCGGCGCTGCGCAGTTTGTATTCACCGGGAATGATGTGCTTTGGCCCACCAAAAGAATCGGCAATGGCGTCCTGGAACTGATCGTATTCAAGGTGGTTGCATGTGGGATTCATTGCGGCGACCCCCGCGATCAAATCCGGATGAATGGCGGCGAATGTCAGGGCTGAGGTTCCTCCCATGGAACCGCCTGTCAAAAAGATTCGGCCAACCTTGTGATTTTTTCCAAGGTCCCGGATGATTTGGACCATATCAGATTCCGCTTTGGGCCCCATCCAGGAGGTTTTCGCCCGGTAATCCGGGCAGACATATATCATTTCCTTTTTTTTGGCAAAAAGACGCGCAGCCTTGCATTCGTCACGATCGGCTTTGGCAAATTGCCAACGGTCCGAGCCATGACCATGAAGGGCAATGAGCACATCATGGGGTTTTGCCGCATCAAAAATCCCAGGCAACATGAGAACATACTGCTGGACAGTTTTGTCCGAATTGGCGATGAAGGAAATATCCTCAATGGTTTTCCAATCTTCGCCTCCGAGTGCGGCGCGCGAATTCGCCATAACCGCGAGGAGCAATCCCGTCAGGAACCAAAATGCATTGAAATTTGTTTTCACGCCTCAAAAATCCAAATTACCGGGAGGGGGAAAATGGCGGTCGTCACAAGGAGTTATTTTGGGGATATCCTTATTATGAGGCCAATTTTTCTTGTCCTGAAGGCTCGTTTCGCCCAAAATAGAATTGGTTACGGGCATAATACTCCTACCCCGGGATCCCCTCCCATGGCCCGCATTTGCGCCTTGTTTTTTCTGATCTTTTTTTGTTTCGTGCCCCTCTGGGCCACCGAAAAGAAACCCGGCTCCGCAAGGAAAAGTGATCCCGCAAAGGATAACTTCTGGGCATGGCAATCCTTGGGAAAACCCACCGTTCCCCCTTTGCCATCAAATTGGTCATCCCGACTATCAGGTTGGGATACCAACCCAATCGACCGTTTTGTTGCACAAAAATTGGCTTCATCGGACCTGATAGGATCGAAACAAGCCGATCCGGGCACCCTTTTGAGGCGGCTTCACCTCGATTTGGTCGGGATGCCTCCGACACCTGATCACCTGAAGCGTTTCCTCGAGGCGCCATCCGCCGCCGCCTACGAAGCCGAGGTCGACCGACTACTCGCCTCACGGGCATACGCTGAACGGTGGGCGAGGCATTGGCTGGATGTGGCCCGTTTTGCGGAAAGCCATGGTTTTGAGTACGATCGCGCACGCGACCATGCCTGGCGATACCGGGATTGGGTGATCGGGGCGTTTCATAAAGATATAAACTATCTCGATTTTGTAAAAATGCAAATCGCCGGTGACCTGCTTCCCGGCGCCGGATCCGACGGAGTTATCGCCACCGGGTTTCTTGTCTCGGGTCCATGGGACCAGGCCGGAAACGCTGCCGCATCACGGGCTATTCGCGAAAGGGCTCGGGAAGACGAGCTTGAGGAAATGGCTGGAACAACAACCCAGGCATTCCTTGGCTTGACGGCCCATTGCGCCCGTTGCCACGATCACAAATTTGATCCTATCTCCCTTACGGAATATCACAGGCTGTCTCTTATACACAT
>CAWUOD010000778.1:0-1878 GCA_963923115.1 uncultured Singulisphaera sp. | reverse complement strand
AAGGAGTATCGTCGACAGCGTCAGATGTGTATAAGAGACAGAGAATGGATTCATCACTGGCATCCTCATCAGAACGCCTCCCTGGAGATCGTGTTCATTATCTTATCGCACGAATTGGTCCCGAAAAAAAAGAAAAAGGTTCGAGTTTACCATTTTTCATAGTTTTGCAATTTTTTCTGTTCTTCCCAAATTGACAGATTGTCGGGGCAAACGGCAATTGGGGGGGTGTCGTTGCAGCTCACTGGTTTTGCTCCGGCCTGTTGGGGCCTGGGGGGAGTTTTGGGGACCAACGATTGGGCCAACTATCAGCAACTCTTGGGAAACCCTATCCAATCCTGCTAATTCCCCTTACCCTTGCTCAAGGCCTCACGGGCCGATTTTTTCCATTCATCAACATACATTTCCAAACTCGAAGCATAAAGACCCTCCTTGCGGGGAAGGGCAGGTGTGTGGTTGATTAGCCGCACTAACGGGTGTCGTGTTCCACAAATCTCGACCAGATTGATACACCCGGCGTCCTGTTCCAGATGGGGAACCAGATCTAAAGGGGCTTGAAGAAAATCCGCCAAAAGGACCCGAAGGACCACGCTATGGACAACGACCAGGGCCTGATTCCAGGTGGGATCATCAATCAGCCTTTGGATGGCGCCTGTGACCCGGTTTCGGAAATCGGCCAGAAGTTCTCCATGCATGAAATGGTCGTGGGGTCCCAATGGGGGGCCCAGAGCCTTCTTCATCATCGATTCCAAAAGAACGGGATCGCCTTTGGATTTTTCCAGGATCAATTCGGGATGGGCCGGTTCGATCTCGCGGAGATCCGGATCCGAGGTCAAATTGGCCCCCGGAACGACTCGCTCGGCGGTTTGCCGGGTCCGGGGGAGGGAACTTGTAAGTACCCGGTCGAATGTTTCCCCTGCAAAATAAATTCGGGCGGCTTCACACTGGGCCTGACCTTCGGGTGTCAGTTCGGCCTGGTGCCAGTTTGGCCCCTGGCGATCCGAAGAGAAATAGCGAACAGCTCCATGGCGCATAAGCCAAAGGCGGCGTCTTGGTCTGAAGGAAGAGTCTGAAAGACCATGGATCTGGTCTGTTGGTTGCCCGCTCAATCCCTCGCCTCCAAGTTCCAAACTTCCCCGACATCCGGCATCCCCACATTGAGGCCCATAGCCTTCAGGGATCCGGAAAGTGCTTTCATTCCGTCCGGTTCGCCGTGCACCAGGCGCACACTTCCGTTTCGTTCGAGCATCGGCTCCATGGCGCGGCACAGGTCATCGTGGTCGCCGTGTCCGGAGAAGCCGGAGATTTCCTGCACATCGATCCACTTGTTCCAGGTTCTGCCGTGGAAAGTCAGGGTCGGATGCTTTTCCAGCACCTTGGCGCCGAGGGTTCCCGGAGCCTGGAAGCTAACCAGGCAAAGGGTCGAGCGTGGATCATCTACATGGTTTCGCAGGTGCTTGAGGATTTTGCCTCCTTCAAGCATACCGCCCGAAGCAATAATCACCGAGGAACCATGGGATTTGGAGGCCTGATAGGCTTCCTCAGGATCAACCATCCAGTCGACCTCAGGGCTTTTGGGTTCCGGAACCGCAAGTGCCTCGGGGTAATCCTTGTAGACCTGGCTGAAAACGCGGCCCAGGGGGCTGTCGACATGGATGGGAATCGTGGGGACGACTCCTTCGTTCATCCATCGCCTCAGGTGATGGAGCACTGCCTGGGTCCGGCCAAGGCTAAAGGCAGGCATCAGGATCTTGCCACCCCGTTCAATCGTGTCGGTGACGATCTTGCCCAGTTTTTGCCCCATGGCATCGCGGGTTTCGTGTTTGCGGCCACCGTAGGTCGATTCGCAAATGGCGTAATCGCAGGGGGGGAGCGTTTGGG
>CAWUOD010000777.1:0-1884 GCA_963923115.1 uncultured Singulisphaera sp. | reverse complement strand
TTCCGCCTGGAGTTGGACCGGCCCTTGCTGCGCAAATATGGCACACCCAACCAAATGGAATTTTATTGGGTGGATTTCCTGAGCGGCGTCTTCCCCAAAGGCCAGGTTCAATTCAATTAGGAGGGCGCTATGAACATCCCGACCGCCCTGGGACAACCATACCGGGGAACCCGAAATCGGGGCTTCACGATTGTGGAGCTTTTGGTTTCCCTTGCCCTGATCATTTTCATCATGAGTCTGGTCAGCACCATTTTTGTGCTTGCCACCAAATCCTTCCGCGACATGAAAGCCGCCGGGGACCTTGCGGAACAACTTCGATCCGCTGGACAGTTGGTGCGAAGCATGATCAAGGCCAACCATTTCGAGGGAAACACCCAACCCTCAGATCAGGATTTTTGGAAACCCAAAGGAAGTAGTGGAGCCCTTCCAACCCCATGGCTGGACTCTTCCCTGAAGGACGCTTCGGGATTTTTATGGCGGACAGGCTATTTCCGATTTGAACAATCGGATTCCTCTTCCATGGAAGGCGCCGATTTTGACAACATAAATGTTTATAAAGCAGATGGCGTTGCGGATCACAGACTTTCCATGAGCGTTCTATTGAATGGAAACTCGCCCTCGGATGTTTTTTCCGCCTACTACGACCCCTCTTTGGCAATAACGCGGCCCGCTTTTATTCCCAATCCCAACTATGCCTATTTCGAATCCGCGTCGCTTGTACGAAGGCCAAAAGCCGAGGTTGCATTCTTTCTGGCGGGCCCGGATATTCTGGATGCTCCGATGACCGGCCTGGTCTCCAGCAACCCTTCCCTGAAACTCTATTCCCTGCACATGAAAACCTGGCTTCTTAAGGAGTCCGGGGATCCAGCGGGAACGGTTGTCGACCCCAAATTGAGCTTTGCAACAACACCCGCCATTGCTTGGAATTCCTTGAATGAGATCTCAAATCCAAACCAAAGGGCCTCCACCCAGTATTTCGCGACCAACACTACTTTGACCAGATCGGCAAACCCTCTTCCTCCTGAAACCCTGATTCTTAGGAATGTCATCTCGTTTGATGTCCAGTTGTTGGACAAGAACGGGGCAATAGTTTCGATCCGGAGCAATCCGGCCAACGCAAACACATCCTCCAATTTCTATTTTTTTGATACAAGCGCCGAAGCCAACTGGAACAAGGTTGTAACCACGAACATGGGTGTAACCACAACCACATATAACCAGGTCCCAGGCGCCTGGGCCGCGGCAAACTGGATGCAAAACACGGGTGTTTCCACTCCGGCGCCAATCATTTCCGCGATAAAAATCAGGATCCGCGTCTATGACCCGGATAATGAAATCACCCGGCAGATGACCATCATCGAGCCGCTCTAGGATAGGCCCTCCGGATTCTCCGGCAGGAGGTGACAGATGAAGACTCCAATCTCAACACCGACAGCAAAGCGCAAAGGCATAATCATGCTTGTTGTGCTGGCCATGCTAACGCTCCTGGCCATCATCGGCATCACCTTTGTGATGTACGCTACCTCCCTTGAACAGGTCAGCGAGGCGGTCCTGGACGAACAAAAAGCGGATGTCAAACCCCGGATCGACCCCGAAACCGCCCTCAACATGGTCCTCGGACAGTTGGTTTATGATGTCGAGGACGACACCTTTGGCAAAGCCTCAGTGATTCGCGGACACAGCCTTTCCCGCGACATCTATGGCTACAGTTACACCAACCAGAACTTTCCCCTGGATCGCCCTTTCGGCGGGTCCGGTTTCACCGATCCGGCAACAGGCCAACCGGAACTTTCCAAAGTCAACTTTTTTGGAAAGGCCAATGTTTCGGGACAACCCAATGTCTGTCTCTTATACACATCTGACGCTGCCGACGATACTCCTTGT
>CAWUOD010000776.1:0-1891 GCA_963923115.1 uncultured Singulisphaera sp. | reverse complement strand
TGGAAAGTCTGGAATCACGGTTGACTCCTGCAGTCTCGCCAACAAATCTTTACGATCCTTCCACCCTGCTGATCAAACTGAACCCATCGGTGGAGTCTCAAGCCAGAACCGGTTTTTTGCAGCTTATGCCCGGGGTTGCCCTTGAGAGGTCCCTCGCTGCCGTTCCGGGACTTTGGCAAGCACGCATTACCGACCCCCTTCTGACGGTCAACCAGGCCACGAAAGCCCTGAGCCTCGATCCCCGTGTGACCTATGTCAGCGTTAACAGTATCCACAACGCCGCCTCCATTCCCAACGATCCCCGGTTTTCCTCCCAGTGGGATTTGAGCCCCAATCCTGTCTCAATCCACGCCACCACCGCCTGGGACGCATTCACCGGCACAGGGAACACCCTTGTCGCCGTATTTGACTCGGGTGTGGACATCAATCATCCCGATCTGAAGGCACGGATTTGGACCAACAATGCGGAAATCCCGGGTGATGGCGTCGATAACGACGGCAACGGTATCGTTGACGATGTCCACGGCGCCTCTTTCGCAAGCAAAAACAGTGGCGATGTTTCGGACACCACCGGGCATGGAACCGCCGTCGCGGGGCTCATAGGCGCCACGGGAAATAACGCGGTGGGAATTTCGGGGGTTAACTGGGCGGCCCGGATTCTTCCCCTGCGAGTGATCCAGGGCGGCCAGGCCCTTGATAGTGACATTCTTTCCGCGATGGATTACGCCACCAAAGCGGGGGCCAGGATCTGGAATCTGAGTTTGGGTGGTGGCGCCTACAGCCGCGCCATGTCTGATGCCCTGGATGCCGCCTCCTCAAGAGGGGTGATTATCGTCACCGCGGCAGGAAACTCGGGCAAGGATATCGACCTTTCGCCATCCTTCCCAGCGAGCTACTCGGCGGACCATCTCGTCGTTGTCGCGGGAACTGACGAGGCGGACAATCTGGCCGGTTTTTCCAACTATGGTGTCGCGACGGTCGACCTTGCCGCGCCCTCCACCAATCTCCTCACCACCAGCCCAGGCGGAGGCTACGGTCTCCAGAGTGGCACTTCAATGTCCTCGGCCCTGGTCACAGGGGCGCTTTCGCTTCTTTGGGATGCCAACCCGGGAGCATCTGCCGGGACCATTTTGGACCAGCTTTACAAAAGCATCACCGTTTTGGAAACTTTGAAGGGCAAGATATCCACAGCCGGTCGCCTTGACCTGGCGCCTGTTTCCCATGCGGGACAACCAGCGACTCCTCCGGGATGGTCCGGGGGTTCGACCGGGTTGCCTGGGGCCACCCTCCCTGTAACCACTCCCTTGAATCCAGTTCCTCCCCAATCGCCTGTCGTGGGTGGGATAAAGTCGGACATCATTTCCCTTCCCAAAACCCAGCCTTTGGGCCAACCTGCGGGAGCCAACCTTCCGATTGGCAACCCGATGCCGGTTCCCGCCGGGGCCCCGGTTGTTCCGGGAATGGGCGGATTCCCCGTGATGGGCCTTCCGAAATTTCCGGGATTTGTGGGTGGATCCGTGGGTGGGATTGGTCCAATCTTTGGGGGGCCCTCCGTTCCGGTGGGTGGGCCAAACGGAGGCCCCGCCAATCCAGGCGGCTTCAACAATCCTCCCCAACCTGTGGGGCAACCTGTCGCCGAAGCGGAGGATGGCCCGGGAAAAGTGGTTCGCGGACTCCTCGCTCCAGGGGTGTTAATCGCTCCTGTGCCCGGCCAGGCGCCAAGGGTCGCCACCCCGATTCCGGGGGTTGATTCAAAGATTGCCGATTCCGCAAGCGATGATGTCTGGGAGAAGTTGCCCGGAGGCGAAGGCTGTTCCTTGTGGGAAGAGTCGGACTTTTTCAGGGATTAAACCCCGGCCGGGTTTCCCAAAGTCCTCCTTTGGGGTTGATT
>CAWUOD010000775.1:0-1892 GCA_963923115.1 uncultured Singulisphaera sp. | reverse complement strand
CGCACCGTTCGCATTTCATGCGTAACAAGGATCGCTGTAATCCCCAAATCACTCCGAACCTTGAGGATCAGGTCGTTGATCATGTCGGTCATGATCGGATCAAGACCGGTAGTCGGCTCGTCAAAGAGCATAAACTCCGGGTTGAGCGCGAGAGCCCTGGCCAATCCGACGCGCTTTCTCATGCCCCCCGATAGCTCGGCCGGGAATTTGTCGGCGACTCCGGGAGCAAGCCCAACATCCCCAAGCATCTTGAGAATGATCGGGCGAATATCCTTCTCGGGAAGAATCCCCTGAGCCCGAAGGCCAAAAGCGATGTTGTCGCCCACCGACATCGAGTCAAAAAGCGCTGCCGCCTGAAACAGGAACCCGAAGTGACGCCTCAGTACGGATTGTTCGCGACTGTCCATCGAGGCGATCGATTTGCCCCGAAACACCACCCTCCCCTGGGTTGGAGCCAAAAGCCCGATAAGCAATTTCAAAAGCGTGGTCTTGCCACAACCCGATTCGCCGACGATCGCAACGGTTTCCCGCCGCTTCAGGGCAAGATCGATGCCACGAAGTATCTGTTGACCACCCAGCGTCAGCTCAACGCCCTCAAAGCGAACATCCTCCGGCGGTTGGGAGGATGACCCTATGAGGGAAATCAGGGGTGGAAAAAGAGTGGTCATGGGAAGAGGCCGGATCAACCGGGCCAAATGACTCCGTGGAGGCGGTTGGCAAAGAACGAAAGGAAAAAGTCGAGCACCAGGATCGCAATGAAGGAGAGAACGAAGGAGACCGTCGAAGCCGCTCCCACTCCCGTCGCCCCCTTGCCCGCATGGAAACCCTGATGACAAGCAATGAGAGCAATACTTCCGCCAAACACCATCGGCTTGACCAATCCAACCCCAAGGTCCCAAAAATGGATATGGTTCTTGGAGTTTTCCCAGTAGTGATGGGGTTCAATTCCATAAAGCTGAGTGGTGACCAGCGCCCCACCAATGATACCCATGAAATTGGCCAGGGTGGTAAGAACAGGGATCATAAAAATGCAGGCAAGAAATCTGGGAACCGCAAGATATTTGACCGGGGATGCACCCAGGCAAACAAGCGCTTCAAGCTGTTCGGATATTTTCATGGTGGCAAGCTCCGCAGCCATGGCGCCCCCCACACGACCCGCCAACATCGAAGCCGCAAGCACGGGCCCAAGCTCGACGATCACGGATTTGTTGACCATCATGCCAAGACTGGTGGCCATCCCCAGGCGGGCGAATTCGGCGTAGGCCTGCACGGCAAGAACCATCCCGATAAACAGTCCGGTCAGGGCAACCACCGGAAGGCTACGCACACCCACTTCGTAAAAGATCGGGATCATTGATCCCCGCATGGGGCGGCTGAAGCATTGGCCAAATACCTGGAAACAAAAAAGGGCAAAATCGCCAATCTGTTCGATGAAGCCAACGGGAGGCTGGGCGTCCAACCCCTGGCCTGGGGGTTGGTTTTTGTTGTCCGGAGCGGGACGAATCGAAGCGGTCGCCTCACTTGACATGGCCCATTCGGCCTCCCAAGCCTCCATGCAAACCTTTCCGGCAAAAGCTGGAAAGGGCGGGACGGTTCGCCTCCTGGCGGGCAGATCCCACTTTCGCATCGACCAAAGAAAGGGACGGGGTGGAAGAAAGATCAACCCGCCAACCCCGGCAAGGGGTCAAGGACTACGGCCTGTACGGGTTTTGAGGGAAAATCAGATTCAGGCACCTGGATGGCCCCCACACAACGGGGGACACCCATCCGAAGCGGCTTAATTGTTAAAATGGACAAGATGGAAAAATTATGCCGCCAAATACTATCCCCACACGGAGCAATCGAAAACAAAACTCGGTTTTCGGTGAGAAGTTTCTGTTCAAACACCCTTG
>CAWUOD010000774.1:0-1893 GCA_963923115.1 uncultured Singulisphaera sp. | reverse complement strand
GCAATCAAAGGCAAAAAAGTAAATGCACCCGAAGAATTGATCAATGTCATGCAAACAACCAAACCGGGCGATGTTGTGGTTGTGACCTATAAACGCGAAAATAAAATCACTGACTTGAGAATACTCCTGGGGAAGCGCCCATCGATGAACCAACGGGGAGACATTCAAAACCGGATGGGCGGTGAACTAAGCGAAAGGCGAACAGCTTTCCCTGCCATTTTGCAACATGATAGCATACTCAAACCAAATGAATGCGGTGGGCCAATCTGCGACATCAATGGCAATTGCCTTGGGATAAATATTGCGCGGGCGGGAAGGGTGGAATCCTACGCCTTGCCCATTGATACGATTGTCAAAATGATACCGGATTTCAAATCTGGTAAATACGCCTGGGAAGGCCCCCTTCCAGGTGAAATCGCGATTCAGGAAAAGGTCAAATCCCTCCAGGATACAATCAAGGAGGCTACAGCCGCCCGCAAAGAGGCAGAATCGAAGGTAAAAGAATCTCAAAAATCTCTTGATATCGCCGAAAAAGCCCGCCGCGATGCCGAGCAAAAACTTAAGGAGGCGGAAGACCTCCTCAAGAAAACAAAGCAGGAGGCTGATCAGGTGGAAAAAGCCAGGGAAGAAAAAAAATAGACCGGGCAATGATTTTGAAACTTATGTGGGTGCAAGCTTTATGGCCTGCGCCCGCAATTGTTTGTAGTCGATCTTTCCAGAACCAAGAATAGGAATCGAATCCATTTTCACAACTTGATCCAGACGAAAAACTCCCCGAAATCCATCCTCAATCAAAATCCGGTTTGCATCGGCCAACGATAATTGCGGAGTGCAAAAAAGTACGATCCAACGCAGTCCATGCTCATCAGTACCCTCAACAGCAACGGAAGGCCCTGTCTCGGTTCCTGGAAATCTTCTTGTGAAGGATTCTTCAAGCGCGGGAAGGGAGACCATTTCCCCGCCAGCTTTCAGGAAACGCTTGAGTCGCCCCTCAAAAAACAAATAGCCCCGCTCGTCCTGCCTACAAAGGTCCCCTGTCTTGTACCATTTAAACCCATCCCGTTCTTCAAAAGGATTTTCCTCGGTTCCCTCATACCCGGGAAATACGGAGGAACTGGATACCCATAACATTCCCCTTTGTCCCGGGCCCAACAAAATACCCGAATCTGGATCCGTAATTTGCACCCTTGTTCCCGGCAAAGGAAGACCAAGGCTCCCGGGTGTGGTTGCCCCGGGTGGATTTGCCGAAACCACCGGACCACATTCAGTAATCCCATACCCTTCCAAAATTTCCAGATGGGGAGCAGTTTTGATAAAACGGTCAGCCAGGCTTGGAGATAATTTTTCAGCGCCAAAAACCGCCACACGAACCGAAGTCAAGTCTCCGGGTGATGATCGATCCAGGATCATTCCAAGGAATGTTGGCGTGCCAAGTATGACATTTACCCGATAATTTCGAATCTTGTGCGCCAAAGCGGCTCCATCGGTTGGGTCCGGATGGTGCACAATCCGAATACCCAGGGCAAGTGGGAATAAAGAGGTAACAGACAAACCAAAACTATGAAAAGCGGGCAGGAAACCCAAAAAAACATCTGATTCAAGAAATTTCAAATGGGCAATTCCCGCTTGTTGGTTGGATAAAAGGTTGGCATGGGTGAGTGGTACTGCTTTGGGAGCCTTTTCCGAGCCACTTGTGAAAAGAATTACCGCGGTATCACCCGGGTAAACTTCGGGTAGTTTGCGCAGAAACCACCCAGGTGTGAATCTTGCCCGCAACAGCAGGGAAAGGAGGATTGTTTTTGAAATGCCTGCCCGTAATTCCTCCAGGTACAAAGGAGTCAACCCAGGGACTGTCTCTTATACACATCTGACGCTGCCGACGATACTCCTTGT
>CAWUOD010000773.1:0-1900 GCA_963923115.1 uncultured Singulisphaera sp. | reverse complement strand
GGCCAGAAATATTGGCCTCCTGCAGGTCCACAATTTGCACAAAAGCGTTGTTGGGGCGCCTTTGGTTTCGATCCATTACAAAGCCTGTAATGGTGCTTTGGCTTGCCTGGGAGGTTGGTGTTCCGGTTAATGTAGGTGTATTCGGGGTTGCTGATGGAGTCCTGGGAGCTGCTGTGCCCGGAACAGGTGGCCATTGAGGAGGTTTTGGCCCCCCTGATGTAGGAGTTGCCGTTACTGCTGGTTTTGCTGGATCGGATTTTTTCTGCGTGCTATTGCATCCCAGATCAACCAGGCAAAGCGCAAGGGCAAAGAGTGCCAAACTGTGCCTCATTGCGCCCACATAAATCCCCTGTAATCCAATTGGAACCCCACCCCGATAGGTTTGGGTATGGCGTTCCCATTCAACTCATGCAAGCCTTGCACGCAAACCTTCTGTGGTCAATTTTGGACTTTAGAAAAAAAATCCAGAAAAGCCCTGCATGCGGCTTGGCGCATGGTTCCTTCTGTACTTTCGGCACAATCCGGTTTGTCGCTTGATAAGGACTTGGATTTGGAGCCAATATTTACCGGTTTTTCAAAAAAATTGCGCTTAGTGGGGTGACAAGCGGCGGGAACAGAGGGCATGGGGAAAAAGATCGGTTTGCTTGATATTGCCAAGTGGGTCAAAGGGGATTTCGCGAAAATCTCCTTCTAATTTCACTTCTGGGCGAGATTGAATGTCTGTGTACAAGGCATGCGAGATCCAAATCGATTCCAATTCGAGTGAATTGGGAATAATAGCCATCCGGATTTCGTTCCATCTGGGCCGCCAACAGGATTCCAAACCGGCCAAAATGCACTCTTTGTCATTTGGAAAACCCAGGGGCAATTTTGAACGCCAGAGAAACCTTGCGGTGAGGTTATTCATCCGGAAAGGAATGGGGTCAATGGATGCCAGCAGTCTGTCGGTTGTCAGGTCGGCGATTCCGACGCCGGTTGCGTTTCCGTGACTTTCCGGTGCTAGGTCAAGTGCGCACATTCGCGTAATTGCCGGGATTGGTTCCTCCGGAACGGTTTCCATTAAAAGCCGACCCACGACATTTGGGTCGATTCCGGCCCCGGAATAATTTTTCCCCACTTCCCCAACAATTAAAAGATCGCACTGATCAAAAGGAAGGCGCGCCATCCAATCCCTTGCCAATTGCAGGAGTTCCGGTTCACGACTTAGCACTTTGGATTTGTCAACAACCTCGACCATGGCGGTTTTTTCCCTGGCATTTTCAATAATCGCCAGGCCTGCTTCGAAGTGGGTTTTTCCAAGGATGACTTCCACGGTTTTTGGCATCATGTCCCGAAGACCGGAGATCCCCCATACATGGTGTTGGGACGCGCCTTCTCTTTTACCCAGGCCGATTACAAGCATTTTCACAATGCCGCTTTCATAACTTCCCCGGAAATCCGTATGTGGTTTGACCCTTGCCACGGTGACCACATGGTCGGCGTGTAAGGCGTTTTTGTCCCAATAGACAGGTTCTCCCCAGCTGTTGGTTCCAATCACTTCAACATCCATATCTGTTTTGACAGTCACCCCAAGCTCTTCTTCGCTGACCCCATATTCCGCCAGAAGTTCGCGTTGACCTTTGGCGTTTGCGCCTCCATGGCTTCCCATCGCCGCCACAACGAAAGGTGTCGCCCCGGCCCCTTGAACAAAGGCAATTGTGGCTTTTACCATTTGAGCCACACCTGCAATTCCCCTACTTCCCACACCTATCGCAACGGTTTTTCCGGGGAGAAGTCGTTTGGCAAAGTCGGACTCCGTCCAAGCCTTAAGAACCGTGCCGAAGACTTCAGTTACTTCGGGCTGGCTGTGGCTTTGGGACTGTCTCTTATACACATCTCCGAGCCCACGAGACCAGAGAGG
>CAWUOD010000772.1:0-1902 GCA_963923115.1 uncultured Singulisphaera sp. | reverse complement strand
TCGATCCCGCCGCGTTTTTGCTCGACGAGTAACGACCGGTCAGCTTCGAAATGCCTGGAATTTCCCGGACAAAAACAAAAAGCCCCGGCCTAAAACCGGGGCTTTTTATGGATTAAAACACAGAAAAACGGACAATCCGGAACGGTAATTGGCTTATTCCGGGAACAGCGGGGTGCTCAGGTAGCGTTCGCCCAGGTCGGGAAGGACGACAACAATCAGCTTTCCGGCGTTTTCCGGACGCTTGGCGATATCGACCGCGACATGGGCGGCGGCACCGCAACTGATTCCGCAAAGCATTCCCTCCTCCTTGGCCAAGCGACGAGCCATGGCGAAGGAGTCATCGTCGGAAACCTGGACAACCTCATCAATGATTCCGGTGTTCAGAACACCGGGAACAAAGCCGGCGCCGATTCCCTGGATTTTGTGGCGACCCGGCTTGATCTCCTGGCCGGACATCTTTTGGGTGATGACCGGACTGGTGATGGGCTCCACGGCGATCACCTTCAGGGATGGACGACGGGCTTTCAGCACTTCGCCACAACCCGTGATGGTGCCGCCTGTGCCAACGCCCGCGACCAGGATGTCGATCTTGCCATCCGTATCGCGCCAGATTTCCTCGGCCGTGGTCTTGCGGTGGATTTCGGGATTGGCGGGGTTTTCGAACTGCATGGGCATGAACGAATTGGGAATTTCCCGGGTCATGTCCGCCGCTTTTTGCACAGCGCCTTTCATTCCGAGATCGCCGGGGG
The DNA here is from genome assembly GCA_963923115.1 of uncultured Singulisphaera sp. Lineage (GTDB taxonomy): Bacteria > Planctomycetota > Planctomycetia > Gemmatales > Gemmataceae > SYLG01. The sequence goes on along the minus strand of CAWUOD010000772.1, from coordinate 1,153 downwards.
TAAGGACGATTTCCGCGCCAAAAGCCTTGAGAAGGCGGCGGCGCTCAAGGCTCATGGTTTCCGGCATCGTCACAATCAGCTTGTAACCGCGTGCCGCACAAGTGAATGCCAATCCAATGCCGGTGTTTCCCGAAGTCGGTTCAATAATGGTGGTGTCTGGCTTGATTTTTCCCTCGCGCTCACCTGTGTCGATCATGGCAACGCCGATTCGGTCCTTCACTGACCAAAGAGGGTTGAAATTCTCGAGCTTGGCGGCAACAGTGGCTTTCGCGCCATCAACCACCCGGCGGAGTCGGATTAGCGGGGTGTTACCAACGCATTGCGTGATATTGTCATAAATTTTGCCACGAACGAAGGTGTTTTGGCTCACGGAAAAGGCCTCTATGGATAACGGAAAATCTTGCCTGTTGGGTCTTTTTTTATTCCAAATACCCGACTTTTCCCAGTCCAGTGACCTAGGAAAGGATCCTGTCGATCGGCTTGGGGCCTTCCGCGGGGCCTATCAATCGGGCATTGAGCCCCTGGAAGGGGTAGGAGAAGGTTTCCGGCTCGAATCCCATCAGGTGAAGTATGGTCGCCTGCAGATCATGGACCTCGACCGGATTTTCCGCGACGGAATAGCCCAGTTCATCGGTCGATCCGTAAGCCATGCCCCCCTTGACCCCCGCGCCGGCCATCCAGATGCTCATGCAGTGGGGATGGTGGTCCCGTCCCAGGAATTTTGAGCCTCCCCGGGCTTCGTTCATCGAGGTCCGGCCAAACTCGCCGCCCCATACCACGAGCACATCCTCAAGCATCCCGCGCCTTTCCAAATCGGCGATGAGCGCCGCGATCGGCTTGTCGATCTCCTTGCATTTTTTCGGAAGGGCGTTGACGATGTCATCCCCGGGACCGGTGCCGTGGGTGTCCCAGCCCCAGTCAAAAAGCTGGACATAGCGGACGCCCTGCTCGACCATGCGTCTCGCCAAAAGGCAGTTGTTGGCGAAACTGGCTTGTCCGGGTTGGGCCCCATACATGTCGATGGTCTGTTTGGTTTCGCGGGTGATATCCATCACCTCCGGGACGGAGGTCTGCATCCGGAAGGCGAGCTCATATTGCTCGATGCGGGTGCGCGTTTCGGGATCGCCGAATTTTTTCGCCTCCATCTCGTTGA
>CAWUOD010000771.1:0-1909 GCA_963923115.1 uncultured Singulisphaera sp. | reverse complement strand
CCCAACTCAAGCCCGCCGCCTGTTGCGCCGCTGATAACATGAATCTCATGATGTCCGAGCGAATCCTGTTTATTACCGGCAAACTTGCAGAACCACTTCTGCGCCGTGTCGTGGAGCCATTGGCGAAAGATGCAGGATTTGAGGCCAAATTCGCTGTCCTGCCCATCACGGTCGTTGCCTTGGCGACCGTGGACTGGATCAGGCGCCACCTTCCGCCGCCTGATGGGATTGACAGGGTGATTGTTCCCGGGCTTTGCACGGGCAAGGCCGAGGAGCTATCCGCCGCCTGGGGTTTGCCTGTGGAAAAAGGTCCGCGCGACCTTCTTGACTTGCCAGGTTATTTTCGCCGCCCAGGCCCGGCGCCCGCTTTGGAAAACCACAGCATCGAGATCATCGCGGAAATCAATCACGCTCCCCGTCTGACAATTTCCCAAATTGTCGGACAGGCCAAGGCTTGGGCTGGCCAAGGGGCCGATGTCATCGATCTCGGGTGCATGCCCGGCGAACGGTGGACCGAAACTGCCACCGCCGTGAGGGCACTCCGGGCTGAAGGCTTGCGAGTCTCGATCGACAGCTTCGACCCATGGGAGGTATCGGAAGCCACGCAAGCGGGAGCGGAACTTGTTTTAAGTGTCAACAGCTCAAACAAACAACATGCCCCCGACTGGGGTGTCGAGGTTGTTGCCATCCCTGATCAGCCGTCCGATGAAAAATCACTCGAGGACACCATCTCATGGCTATCGGAGCGGGGAGTGCGCTTCCGAGCCGATCCCATCCTGGAACCCATTGGCCACGCCTTTGGAGCAAGCCTGGGCAGGTACGCAAGATTCCGCCAAAAGCACCCGGACGTTCCCATGATGATGGGCGTCGGCAACATCACCGAATTAACGGAAGCAGATTCCGCTGGAATCAACTTCCTGCTGGCGGCGCTTTGCGAGGAATGGCGTGTAGGAAGCGTGCTTACAACCGAAGTGATCGGCTGGTGCCGGGGGTGCGTCCGGGAGCTGGACATCGCCCGCAAAATGGTTCACCTGGCCGTTAACGAATCACGCCTGCCCCGCCAGCTTGGGGCTGAGCTGGTTCTTCTGCGCGACCCTCGCCCGGCAACCCGGGGAACGGAATTCCTCGACAGGCTCGCCTCGGACATCAAGGACTCGAACTTCCGCATCTTCGCTGATGAAGGCCGAATTCACATCATGAACAGCAGGACAAGGCTTGAGGGAACCGATCCCTTCGAATTATTCGACCGGCTGTCGAGGGAAGACCCAGTCGATCCAAGCCACGCGTTTTATTTGGGATACGAGATGTGCAAGGCGATCACGGCGATCACCCTCGGAAAAAACTACACCCAGGACCAGAGTCTTCGCTGGGGCTTTCTCACCCGGCCCGAAAACACCCATCGCGCCAGCCGGGATGAATCGTCATGAGCACGGCGCCCGTGGCCCGGGAACTGCGCGCGCCCCTTGAACCGCTCGATGCTTTGGCCCGGCTTCGACGATATCCGCTATCACTGGCCTTCATCAGCCAGGGGCCCATCACCCCGCGGTCGCGGTACTCCTATGTGATGGCCGATCCCCAGCAAAAGGCCATTTGGAGAGTCGGTGATTCGGCCCCAGATCCTTTCCATGAATTGGCCAAATCGATCACGATCGACCGCTCAAGGTCCATCCCCGGACTGCCTCCATTCCAAGGAGGATGGGCGGGCATGGTTGGCTATGGATACGGAAGGGCTTTGGAAAAACTTCCCCGTCCCCTTCACGATGAATTTCAAACTCCAGACATCGTCCTCGGTCATTACAGGACCATCGTCGCCTTCGACCGTTTGCATGGACAATGCTGGCTGATAGCCAACCACGAAAGCGTTAAGGAATCGGAGGCTGCCCTCAACCTGATGGAAAGCAGGCTGCTG
>CAWUOD010000770.1:0-1911 GCA_963923115.1 uncultured Singulisphaera sp. | reverse complement strand
GTATCAAACCCTTAAGGAATGTATCGGCGGTTCCGGTTTTAACGGTTGATCCCAAGAGACCGGTTTTTCGGAATTGGTGGTAAGATACGCAGGCCAAACCCTTTCCAAACACGATAAAAGGCAAAAATCAACCTATTTCAAACCCGGGTTTCGCCTTGAAAATAGGGACGGATTGAGAAGAAATTTCCGGCTTTGGAAGCGTTTAACATCCTGTTGTCTAGGCTCTTTTGGCCGACCCGGTGCCATCATTCATCCGGGGACCGAAAAACAGGTCACCAATCTCCTGTGCAGGATTGGCCGAGCAGTGTGTAAGTCGAATTTCTGAGCATTACTTTTGATATTTTTTCAACAATTGCTTATATCGAGGATGGTTGCGGATCGAATCCAAATCGGTGTCTTCTTCCAGATGCTGGAATTTCTTCCACCCCAATTCCAACGCTTTGCCGAGAGACTCCAAAGCCAAGTCCGTTTTTTTTGTCAGGGCATATAAACAGGCAATTTGGTAATGAACATTTGGACTTTTCGGATCAAGCCGTATTGCTTCGCTAATGTCAACATTGGCCTTGTCGTACTCCCCTTTGCGAATCCATGCAAACCCGCGAATACAGAAAGACTTTGAATCCCTTGGATTGAGTCGAATTGCTTCGGTGAAGTCAAAAATGGCCTTGTCGTACTCCGCTTTGTAAAGCCATAACCCTCCGCGTTTGTAGTACATATCGGCTTTCATCGGAACGAGCCGAATTGCTTCAGTGAAATCGGGAATAGCCCTGTCATACTCCATTTTGCGAATCCATGCGGTCCCACGACCAAGGTAAGAATCCACATGCTCTGGATCCAGCCGGATCACCTCGGTAAAATCGACAATAGCCTTGTCATTATCATTTTTGAGAAACCATAGGTCACCCCGGCTTTGGAATAAAACGGGGTTGTTTGGATCAAGCCGAATGGCCTCGCTGTAGTCGGCAATGGCCTTGTCATACTCCTTTTTCCCAAACCAAGCTTTCGCACGACAGATATAACAATCGGAGTTTTTCGGAATAACCCGAATCGCTTCGCTGTAGTCGGCAATGGCCTTATCGTACTCCTTTTTCCCGAACCATGAATTTCCCCGGCCGCGGTAAGAAGATGGCTCTTTTGGATCAAGCCGAATGGCCTCGGTGAGGTCGAAAATGGCCTTGTCGTATTCCTTTTTGAAATACCATGCACCTCCACGACCCTGGTAAGCGAACGCCACTTTTGGATCAAGCTGAATTGCCTCGGTGAAGTCGAGAAGGGCCTTGTCATATTCCCTCATCAAAATCCATACATAGCCACGCCAAATGTAAACCAATGAACTCTTAGGTTCCCTCTTTAAGCATTCGGTTAAATCTTTAATGGCCATGTCAAATTCGCCATTTTGGCTCCTACTGACTCCACGCATTCTTAAGGCAAAGACATCATTCGGATTGGCCCTAACCGCCTTGTCCCAGTAAACCGGGGCATCTTCGGCCTTCAAAAAATCCTCTTTTACAACCCACCCTTCACGCCGACCATCGAAGATTCGTAAAAGACCATCGCGATCTTCGAGGACATTGCACTTTGAGATTAGGAGGTTTTGTGCTTCCCAAAAGACCTTTTTGCCGTCCACCCATTCATGGATCTGAATGTCACTCTCGTTTTTTTTGGGCAGCACTTTTTTTCCCCTCCAATCGTCAGCAAGGACGGACCCGGCGAGGAAGAGCGAAAGAATGATGGAGAGGGCGCGCATGGATTGGTTTCTCCAAATATTCTTTCAATCTTACCCTCGCCTTTTGAGAGGGCCAATCCCAAAAATGCTACTCCTGTTTTTGCGCCGAAATAAATAGGCCCCAAAAATGCAGGTACATTTCTGTCTCTTATACACATCTCCGAGCCCACGAGACCAGAGAGGAT
>CAWUOD010000769.1:0-1918 GCA_963923115.1 uncultured Singulisphaera sp. | reverse complement strand
GCGTCAGATGTGTATAAGAGACAGGGTGTGTTTCAAGCCAAGATGTGTGCGTTTTGCTGCAAAGTTACCAATGGATAATTATTTTGTTCATACTCTGTGACGGGGTTTGATCAGGCAGCCTTGGAAGGCGTGGGCGTCAAATCGTTGCAGGACCATCTGTTCGAGGGGAGGCCCTTTTCATAGGAGCTCAATGAACAAAAATTTTCATAAATATTTGTTTTTGTTATATAAAAATACTTCTCTACTAAACATCTGGTATGAAACACAAAGTCGGTTGGCTTAAAACATCATTGCCCCTAGTCTTCTTGATACAAAAAGAAAGTCTACAAAAAACAAATTCGTATCAGGGAGGAAATTATGGGACGCTTCTATACTGCGTTTCTAGCGACAGTCATGGCACTTTCGCTTGTCACCCTAACCTCAAAAAAGAGTGAGGCACAGGGCATACCTCAAAATATTCCACGCAAAGAATTGCTGATTCTGGAAAACCCGGAAGGCACGATCAAGAATGCCGGATGGTTCAATATCTGGGCGATCAATGCGGGAAGCCAATCCAATGGCTTGCAACAAGCGGCCCTTGATACGCTTTGGTACATTGATCCTGAAAAGGGCATTGATGGGGCTTGGGACAATTCTCTGGCTGCCGACAAACCGAACTACAATGCCGATTTCACGGAAATGCGTGTCAAGCTTCGCAAAGGATTGTTCTGGAGTGATGGTGTTGAATTCACCTCGGCTGATGTGAAAGCCACAGTCGATCTGCAAATCAAAAATCCGAACATGCGGTTCAGCGCGGTCTTGCGCAACAATGTCGCGTCAGTCGAAACGCCGGATGCTGAAACGGTTATTTTCAAACTCCAGAAACCAAATTCACGCTTCCATACGAATTTTACCGTCCGTTGGGGTGCAATCTGGATTTTGCCGAAACATGTGTTTGACAAGGTTGAAGATCCGACAAAATTTGACTTCAACAAGCCTGTGACCCTTTCGGCCTACACATTGCATAGTTTTGATCCCGACGGGAAATGGTACATCTGGCAATTGCGTGACGACTGGCAGCGGACCTCGCTGGGTCGTTTCGGAAAGCCAGGCCCCAAATATCTGGCTTATGTCGATCCCGGCCCTCCTGAAAAGCGGGTGATCGCCCAACTCAATCACGAACTCGACGTGATCCATGACATTGCTCCCGAAGGCATGTTCACCCTTGCCAAGCAAAGCAAATCAACCAAAGCCTGGTTCAAAGGGTTTCCTTATGGCCACCCTGATCCGACATTGGCCGGTGTGATTTTCAACACCCAGAATGAAAACCTTAAAAACAGGGATGTGCGTTGGGCTCTGGCGCTGATGATCGATATCCGTGCCGTGACCATGGCCGCCTATCGCGGTGCGGCAACAATCTCGGCGATCCCCGTGCCCCCGACAGGTATCCATCCTGATGCCTATCACAAGCCTCTTGAGGCTTGGGTGAAAGATTTCGAGATCGATACAGGCAAGTCGAAGCACAAGCCTTATGATCCCAATGTTTCCAAACAAATCGCGGAGATGCTGCGCCCTTCCATGGGTGACCAGATTCCAAAAGACGAGAAGGAAATCAAGGACTCCTTCGGACTTGGCTGGTGGAAGACCAATCTGGACGCCGCAACCGAACTGCTTGAAAGAGCGGGTTATAAGAAGCAGGCCAACCAGTGGATGACACCCGATGGCAAGCCTTTCACCATTCGTCTGATGGTTGAAGGGGATTTGCGGCCTGTGATGACCCGTGCGGGGACCATGATTGTCCAGCAATGGAAACAGGCTGGGATCGATGCCCGCGTCGATGTCGCCCAAGGGACTTTGCTGACGCGCCGCGCCGCCGGTGATTTTGATGCCTTCATCGGTTGGTCGGTCGAAACCTGGGGTGGCCATCAGGATCTCAGCT
>CAWUOD010000768.1:0-1919 GCA_963923115.1 uncultured Singulisphaera sp. | reverse complement strand
GGTATTGTGGCTTCCGTTTTATGCGCATTTGCCTTTCGCCATATCCGCTCAAGCATCGTCGCGAATGCCACCATGGTGGCGGAACCGAGTCCAATAAGCGCGCCCAGGAAAACACCACCCGCCCGGTCATCACTTTCAGACATCGAAATCATTATCTCCCCCACCAAAACAAAGCCTGTCAGGGCGTAACCGCAATATCGGATGGCCCGCAAGTCGTTGAATTCCGTTTGGGTGAAAATCCTGTTTTTTCCCATGTAGCCCAACACTTTGTATCCAAAATAGAGCGAAATGAAAAAAGGAATGGATCCCATATAGGCAAAAATCAAAAAAGGATCGCGGAAGTAAACATCAAAGACCGTTGAGTCCCTGTTTCTGCCTTCGAGATGCGGTTCCCAAAGCAGGAAAAAAAACGCGGCGAATCCGATCAGCAAAAGGAAAGCCCGAAAAAATGTTGTTGGCATCGGCCTCATCTTTGGTCTTTTCTGTTTGACAGGCGATCAAAAAATCCTGATGGATATTGTCCATGGTTTTCGTCATAATTTTCCCGAAAAGATTCGGGTGGCGCGAGTTTTTCCATTCCCCGAAGATGTTCATGTCGCTAGTGCAACAGGACCACAACCCACAACCCAAATCCCTGATTCCGGATCACGGGACCATGGGATTCAAAAAGATATTAAGGGGAATGGATAAATCCTTTATTGTGGCGAGGAGTCTTTTGGGGCTTTGGGATTATTTTCCAAGGCCGATCTTTTCCCGGAATGAATGATATCCCGCCAAAAGGGATTCACGCCATGCGGGTTGGGGAAGGGCCGGTTCGCGGAAACGGACCATCCTGGCCACCGCATCGGCGACCGTGTAGGGCTCCTCGTTGCCCGCCTGGCGACGCCGGTAGGTTTCCAGCCCGGCCAATGCTGTGGCGGCGGCTCCCAAGGCGGGGCCTTCGAAGGAGCGCAGGCGCTCAAGGGGGCGGTTCAAAAGTGTCGCGAGGATTTCGAGCATCAGCTCGCTTTTGGCGATGCCACCCGACACGGAAATACGAGTGATCTTTTGCCCGTTTTTCTCATGGGCTTCGACGCCCGCGGCGATAAGAAACGCGATCGCCTCGAGGGATGCGCGAAAACGGGTGCCCGGATCACTTGGCTGGGCCCTTGTCCATTCGACCTTGGGCGCCGAAACACCCAGGGAGGGCTCGGGATGCATAAACGGGAGCACGGCGGTACCGCCGCAGCCCGAGGGTGTCGCGCGGGCGGCTTTCTCCAGCTCGTCCCAATTGGGGTTTTGTCCCAGGATTCGATCGAGGAATTGGGCCCCGTTGGTATAGCAACGCATCCACAAATAAGGCCCCCAATTCAGTCGCATGCAATCGAGGTCGTTTCCGGCGGGAGGAGCGGAGGCGCTGGCGTTGACGACGGCGGAGTTGCCCAGAATGATGGCGAGTTGGCCCGCTTCCACAGCGCCGCCCCCCGCCAAACCCGCCTGTTGGTCATCCGAAACCGGAAAAATCAATGGGGCGCTTGAGGGTTCAATACCGCAGTTAAGGCACATTCCCTTGTTCAGAAAGCCAACCGGAGTGTTCATGTCGAGGATGGGTGGCAGTTGCGCCTTGACCAAGGCCTGATTTTCCCGGGATTTCAAAGCATCGAGCATTCCAAGGGCATATGTGCCAGAACGAAGATCCAAAATTCCGGTTGAGGCGGCGCTGGAAATACTTGTTTGGTCAAAATTGCCGGTAAGGTACCCCGCCGCCAGGCTTCCATGAGGCAGTATCCGCCATGTCCGCTTCCACGAATCCTTGCACAATGTCGCCTCATCCTTGACCCAATGGCTGAGCGAATAGCGAACCGCCCACGGTCCCCCTGTCAGTTCGCGGGAGCGCGCCTGGCCCCCGAGTCGGGCAAGACCCTCGGAATGGTAGGCGG
>CAWUOD010000767.1:0-1920 GCA_963923115.1 uncultured Singulisphaera sp. | reverse complement strand
GGACCCAGGGGAGGCTAAAAAACTTCGGGTTCGCCGACAAAATGGGCCAACTTGGTTCCTATGGTGGTGGAAACCATTTCGGCGAGTGCGAGGTGGTTGAAGTGGGACCGGAGGAGGAAGCGAAAAAAGTCGCGGAATCCTTTGGGCTCAAGGATGGGAATGTGGCGTTTCTTTCCCATTGCGGATCCCGGGGTTTTGGACACCTTTTGGCTTCCGGTCAATTCAGGGAACTCCAGGAGATGTTTACTCAATGGGGTATTCCCCTTCCGGGGAACGACCGTGAATTGGTTTATGCTCCATTGGGTTCTCCCCAGGGGAATGCCTACATCGACGATATGTCGTTGGGGGCGAATTTTGCCACGGTCAATCATCTTTTGATCAATGCCCTCGTTTTGGAGGCGTTTCAACAGGTGATCCCCGGAATCACGGGAAAGCTGGTCTATTTCATAAGCCACAACATTGCCCGTGAGGAGGTGGTAAACAACCAGAAGGCTTGGGTGCACCGCAAAGGTGCCACGCGGGCTTTTCCGGCTGGTCATCATTCACTTCGGGACACTCCCTTTTTTGACACCGGACATCCGATTCTCCTTCCGGGGAATCCACAATCCGGTTCCGCCGTGATGGTCGCCAGGCCCGAAGCGGTAAAGAGCTGTTACAGTGTCAATCATGGGGCGGGTCGCGCGATGGGGAGGAAGTCGGCGACACGGAATCTGGATCAGGCCAGTATTGACCGATCCCTGGATGAAAGTGATATCCTGACCAACTGCCGCGCATATCCCAGGGATGAGGCTCCGGCAGCTTACAAGGATTTCAACGAGGTGTTGAGTAGTGTTAAAAAGGCTGGATTGGCGAGCGAGGTTGCTCGCCTTCGGGCCAGGTTTGTAATCAAGGATTCTTCAAAGGCGGATGATTGAAACCATGTTGACCATTGATGGATCCCAGGGCGAGGGGGGAGGACAAATTCTCCGGTCCTCCCTCTCCTTGTCGATTTTAACCGGGAAGCCGGTCACGATAACAAATATTCGCGCTGGTCGAAAGAAGCCGGGACTCATGCGCCAGCACTTGACGGCGGTCGAGGCCGCCACACAAATCAGCAACGCTGAAGTCACCGGAGCCGGGATTGGTTCCACGCAATTGCGATTTGCCCCGAGGGAAACTCTTCCGGGGAATTATCACTTTCGTATTGGCACGGCGGGAAGCACGACCCTTGTTTTGCAAACGGTGCTGGCACCGTTGCTTTTGGCAAATGGTCCTTCCTCCGTGACAGTGGAGGGGGGAACCCATAACCCGTTTGCTCCACCCTATGACTTTCTGGAGCGGGCTTATTTGCCGATGCTTCGCCGGATGGGGCCGGGACTGACCGCCGAAATAGAGCGCTATGGATTTTATCCTGCCGGAGGTGGCAAATTCACGGTGCGCGTTGAGCCGTGCCGGCAGCTTCGTGGTTTAAGCGTTTTGGAACGCGGCGAGGTCTTGCACCGAATGGTGGTCGCGATTGTGTCCCGGTTGCCCCTGGGAATCGCAAAGCGGGAATGTGCCGAAATGGAAAGACTTTGCAATTGGCCCCAAGCCTGTTTTGAAACCGGGGAAGTATTGTCCCATGGGCCGGGGAACATACTGCTGATGGAGCTTGCCTACGAGAATACTACGGAGGTTTTCTCCTCAAATGGGGATATTGGGACCTCGTGCGAGAAAGTGGCCCAGGATTTGTGGGGAGAGGTACGGAAGTTTATTGCCAGCGACATCCCGATCGGACCATATCTTGCGGATCAGCTCATTTTGCCTGGCGGAATTGCCGCGAGTCGGGGTGAGACCAGCATGTTTCGTACCTGTCGACTTACCCAACATTCCATGACCCACATCGAGCTCATCAAGGAATTTTTGCCGATATCGGTGGAGATTACACCCCAGGAGGAGCGA
>CAWUOD010000766.1:0-1921 GCA_963923115.1 uncultured Singulisphaera sp. | reverse complement strand
TCCAAGGTTCACATACAAACCTGGTGCCTGACTTGTCACGGTGGCAGTGGCCTGACCAAGGAGTTCTTCGTCCGTCAGGTTCAGAACGGGGAATTGATAGTTGGGGCAAAGCCGGAAGCAGGAAGTTACTTTTTCGTAGTTCCAAGGCACACCGGCCAGTTCCAACACCGCCAGGTCCCGATAGACCGTTCGCTGCGAACATTCAATCTCTTGGGCTATTGATTTGGCATCCCAGCGCCCTCGCCCCTGGATCAGTTGCATAATCCTCAGGATGCGAGCAAAACGGTTCGCTTGTCTAAGCCTTCGGTCCGCATCAGGTTTGTTTTGACTTTGCTTACAGCCAGTGGCTTTCTCATTTAGCATCCAGTATTCCATTCGGTTTCGCGCCAGATGTTATACCTACTCCGCTGAGTCAAAAAAATTTCATGTCTGGAGGAAATTTTTTTTCTCTGGGCTTGGCCACCAGCCACATTTTCCAAACATTTTTGAACTCGCGCCCGTGCTCGATTTTGACAGCAGCCTGGGACAACAGCGGGGCAGACTGGCTTCGATTTTCCAAATCGATTTCCAACCGGTTTTCGAAATTGGCTCAATGCCGACTGAATTCATCCGGGCGACGAAAGCAAGATTCTTCCAAGGCTTTATCCTTTGTGCAAACATAGCCCTTGCCGCCCGGCCTTGCGATATTATCAAGCGTTTTTATAAATACAAATATATTTTTTTCTATATCATGTCCTTTTCACAACAGTTTCAGCACAACGGATCACATTGGCGGATGGGCACGATACGGGCATTTTTCGCCTCGATTACCTGCGCTCCCTTTGCCGCTGCCCGGAATGCCACAAAATCGGATAAATCTACTTAATAGCCGACCAAAAGGTCTTGTATTTCCCTGAAAAACGGGCCGATTTGAATTGGGGAGCGAATACCCCAATCCCAAAAAACCGGATCGCCTCCTTTCCCGCCCCTCCTAAAATTCTTTGGAGTACGATTTTTCCTTTTCGTGGAAGTGTGACCATGCAACCTGGCGGTTTACCCAAGCTTTCTCTCCCCAACATGAAAAACATTGTCGCCGTTGCCAGCGGCAAGGGGGGCGTGGGCAAATCCACCGTTTCCACCAACCTCGCTCTCGCATTGGCGGGAATGGGCTTCAAGGTTGGGCTTTTGGACGCGGATATTTACGGGCCCAGCGTTCCCCTGATGCTCGGAATCCAGGGGCAAGTGGATCAATCCACCACCCCCCTCCCCCTGGATCGCCACGGCATCAAGCTGATGTCGATGGGTTTCCTGGTTCCCCCGGAAAAGGCAGTCATTTGGCGCGGCCCCATGATTCACCGGGCCTTGACACAGTTTCTTTCCGATTTGCCCTGGGGCGACCTCGATTACCTGATCGTCGATATGCCCCCCGGCACAGGCGATGCCCAACTGACCCTGACCCAGTCGGTCCCCCTCACCGCGGCGGTGGTCGTCACCACTCCCCAGGAAGTCAGCCTGATCGATGCCCGCAAGGGTCTGGAAATGTTCCGCGAGGTCCGCGTTCCCGTTCTCGGGATCATCGAAAACATGAGCTATTTCGTGGGCGATGATGGCAAACGCTACGACATCTTTGGCCACGGCGGCGGACAGCGCCTGGCGGATGCCACCAGGGTACCCTTCCTCGGGGCCATCCCGATCGACCCCAAGGTGGTCCAATCCGGCGACAGCGGCGCGCCTATGGTGATCTCCCACCCGACTTCCCCGGTTGCCGCGGCCTATCGTGACCTGGCCGGAGTCGTCGTCAAAAACCTGGCGGACGCACCCCAGGAAGCACCTCTGCCGGGGCTTTCCTGATTGGCCGATTGTGTCTGAAAACCTGGCTGTGCCTTGATTGGGGGTCCATCTCTTAGGGGAAATGGCCCCCCGGTTTGCTTAAAGGCTGTCT
>CAWUOD010000765.1:0-1925 GCA_963923115.1 uncultured Singulisphaera sp. | reverse complement strand
CCCTTCAGGCTCTCCAGGCCAATGCGATGAAAAATCGCGCGGTTGGACCGCTTTTTAGCACCTTTTCCAACCGTCAGCCGCAAATCTATTTGGATATTGACCGTGTCAAGGCAAAAACCCAGCATGTCAGTCTGAATAGTATTTTTGATACACTTCAGGCCTATTTGGGTGGGGCTTATGTTAATGACATAACTTTGGACAATCGTAATTGGCAGGTGAATGTTCAGGCGGATGCGCGATTTCGCCTGAAACCTGATAATTTGCGCACCCTTTTTGTCCGCAATTCCAATGGGAAAATGGTGCCGCTTGGGACGCTGATAACCATTCGTGAAGATAGTGGCCCGGCGATTGTCAACCGTTACATGCTTTTCCCCTCAGCGGAAATGATTGGTGGGCCCGGACAAGGATTTAGTTCCGGACAAGCCATGGTTGCCGTTGATTCCCTGGCCAGGGAAAGCCTTCCGAATGGAATGGGGTTTGAGTGGACCGAGCTCTCCCTTTTGGAAAGGGAGGCCGCGGAGGATCCGCTCAACATGGCCATTTTTCCATTGGGGGTGTTGTTTGTTTTCCTTGCTTTGGCAGCCCAGTATGAGAGTTGGTCCATGCCAGCCGCCATTTTGCTTATCATTCCGATGTGTTTGCTTAGTGCCTGGGTTGGCATGGTGATAGGCGGTCTTGAAAACAATTTGTTTGTTCAGATTGGCCTGGTGGTTCTGGTGGGTTTGGCCGCCAAAAACGCGATCCTTATCGTTGAGTTCGCCAAACAGCGCGAAGATGAGGGTTTGAACAAAGTCGAGGCGGTCATTGATGCGGCCAAAAGTCGTTTTCGACCCATTTTAATGACATCATTCGCATTTATTTTGGGTGTCCTTCCGTTGGTGTTCTCCAGCGGGGCAGGTGCGGAAATGCGCAAAACCATTGGGATTACGGTGTTTTCAGGCATGATTGGAGTGACGGTTTTTGGTCTGCTTTTTACCCCGGTTTTTTATGTGGTTATTCGCTGGATCGCGGGTGATAAAGACAAATAGGAACCTTCGATCGTGCCACTTGGCTTGCCTGAAAAAGGAAGTCCATCAAATAGATATTCCGGGGACAATCCCTTCGTGGGGAAAAAGCCCAATTGGCCGACCTGAACCATCCTGTACCTTTTCGGTTAATTCCCTTAAATATCTGTTCCGCTTTCCAAGTGGTCCCACTCTCCTGGAGCCTGTTCCATGCGTTCCAAATCCGCAATTTCCCGTCGTGAATGGCTTGAAAATAGCATGTTTGCCATGGCGGCGGCTTCCGCCATGCCATCCCCTGTTTCCTGGGCCGCTGAACCACAGGTGTCCACCCCTTCCGAAACGGTCCGGGTTGCGGTCATTGGAGTCAATGGACAGGGCGGTTCGCACCTCACTTCGCTTCTCAAGAGGCCAGGTTGTGAGGTCGTCGCCATTTGTGATGTTGATACCGAAGTTGGCCAGAAAAAAGGAGTGGATCGGGTTTCGAAGGAAACAGGCAAAACTCCCAAGTTCTATCAGGACATCAGAAAACTCCTTGAAGACAAGGAGGTGGACGCTGTGTCCATTGCCGTTCCCAACCATTGGCATGCACTTGCGGCGGTTTGGGCCATGGAGGCGGGGAAAGATGTGTATGTTGAAAAACCTGTCAGCCACAATGTAAGGGAAGGGCGAATTCTGGTTGATACTGCCCGTCGCACCGGAAAAATTTGCCAAACCGGAACCCAATGTCGTTCGCAAAAGGGAACGATTGATGCGATCAAATGGGTTCATGATGGAAAAATCGGCGAAGTGAAATTGGCCCGTGGCCTTTGCTACAAATCCCGTGGAAGTATTGGGCCCAGGGGAAATTATCAGCCTCCCAAATCCGTTGATTATGACCCTGTCTCTTATACACATCTCCGAGCCCACGAGACCAGAGAGGAT
>CAWUOD010000764.1:0-1929 GCA_963923115.1 uncultured Singulisphaera sp. | reverse complement strand
GTTGTACGACCGTATCGAGTACATCATCGTTGTTTTTCGAGGTGACCTTGTAGAGCCCGGACTCGTACTTTCCACCGCGGTTGACAACTACATAAAGCGCATCAAAAGCCCAAAGAAGACCTTGTGCCTCGCCTATGTCGGCGGGGATCTTTTCGACTTTGGTTTCTCCCTTGGTTCCCACAGGGGGAACGCTCACGCGAAAAAGTCCACCATACTGGTCAGATACAATCAGTCGCCCTTTGGGATCGACACACATATTGACCCAGGAGCCCTGAACACCCATGGGAACCGAGTAAAGTTGCTCGACCTTGAAATCCTTGCGGGCCTTGATTCCAAGAGCCGCGGCGACCGCCGGAGGATTTCCGGCCAGGGCCCGGGCGATGGAGTTGGCATTGATCACCGACCAGGGTTCCACGCCAGCCATACCCAAAACGACAGCGCCTTTTTCGGCGCCGCTTCCTTTGGAGTCATTGGCGATCTTCCATTTTCCATCCGTGAGGATGTTAATGTCAGGCCCCTTGGTTTGCTTCAAAACCGCTTTGAGGATGGCCCCACCCGGTCCGCCGCTATTGGTCCCTTCGAGGACAATGGTGTGCTTGCCCGGGGCAAGGCCCTTGACAAAGGGATCAAGATCGGCGCGGCCAAGCTCGTTCCAACCCTCTTTCTCGAGGACTTTTTTCCCGTCCAGATACACCTTGACCGCATCGTCGCCGGTGGCGACCAGAACGCCCGATTTCAGCTCGGAGGCAACCTGAAAGTCACGGGCGAGGAACACCGTCTCGCCCTCCTTTCCTTTTCCATTCCAAATCCATTGCGGTTGGGCGCCGGGGTTGCGCGTTCCCGCCTTGGTGGCGCCAGTAGTGCGCCCTTTCTTTTCCTGACTCGCATCGGCGCCCGTTTTGGACTGGGGCGCTTCCTCGGGGGTGACGATCTTTTGTTTGGGCAGACGCTTGAGGTTAAAGTCCTTGAACTGGACCACCATGGCGGGACCAACATGGATCTGCAGGGCAAGGATGCCCGACATGGCACGCTTGTCCGCCTGAAGATCAATGATGTCCACGGTCTGTTTTCCGGCAATATATTGGCGGATCACATTTCCTTTGGCTTCGACGCGGTACTCCTGGAATTGGTCGAAGTCGACCCCCTCGAACATTTTGGCGGGATCACCGGTGGACCCCACAACCGTCTTCTTGCCATCGGTGCCGATAACGACCTTTTGGCCACGCTCGGCGAGGATGCCTCGGCCTCGCTCTTCGTAGCAGATTCCCTGGTACTGGTTGGTGGCAATATCGGCTTGATACCCCCCTACCACAAACTCGCCTTTGTCCTTGAGATGGGCCGATCGGAACTGGATACCCGAGTTGCCACCCTTGGTGATTTTGAACTTGAGGCTAAGCTCAAAGTCCTCGAGGGGTTTTCCATCGTAAATCAGGAATTTGTTGTAGGGGATTTTGCCATCGGTTCTGCCGGTGATGACACCATCCTCAACAGACCACAACTTGGAATCACCGGACCAGCCGGTGAGGTCCTTGCCATTGAAAACAGTCTCGGAATCCTGGGCACACAGGAAAGTTTGGGACGCGCCCAAACCGAGTGCGAGCATCAGGCCCGATGCGATACGCAAAAACATGGAGGAATTCTCCAGAGGGTATCGGTGGCAGGGGGTGCCACCCATGGGGTGAGGAAAAACAAAGGAATACACTATTTTTATGCGCCACTATCAGCAATCCAACAACAACCTTCGGAAATCGGGCACGACCAACGGATTTCTTGCATTTTAAGCAATCCTGACGCCAATCAGACCTCCCCATTGACAGCCTAAAACAAGTACTGTACCATTGAAACAGAACACTTCTTTTCTCCCATCCGAAACGGGGGGATAAAAAGACTGGTATAGCCCGATTGAAACGGCAACCATCGAAACGCCTT
>CAWUOD010000763.1:0-1934 GCA_963923115.1 uncultured Singulisphaera sp. | reverse complement strand
CCACTATCGAGGATTGGCAGGCGGCCCTCCAGGAGCCTCACCGTCATTTCCTTGACCATGATCTCTCCGGATATGGACTCGAGCGTGAGACCGAAAAAGAAGACAGTCCGCCCCTTGCACCCATGCTGGGTGACAATTCCGTTGTTTTCCGGATGAAAGGGCGGTTTCAGAAACGACGCGCTGTAAAACTATGGACGCGGCCGGTTACCAGTCGAATCGCACGATACAAATCGCTTGAGTCCTATTGGCCTTCTGCCAATTTTCTGGCAGGTCTGCGAATCCTCCCCGAGGGAATACGACTCATCCGGGGTTATCCGCTATTGGACATGGATTATCTGAGTGGAAGCAGGCTCGATGATTTTCTCTCCAGGAAACACCTCGATCCCACCGCCATGACCGACCTTCTCAGGGTCTGGTTTGGCCTTTCCCAGGAAATGGAAACCCAAGGATGGGTCCACGGCGACCTCCGCCCGGACAACATTCTCATCAGTTATCGTGCCGGAGAGACACCCCGTCTCAAATTGGTCGATTATGATGGTTTTCTGATAAAAGGCGTCGAGCTTCCGCCTTCGGGTTCATTTGGTCGCCAAGAATTCCAACACCCTCTTCGGCGGCCAATGAAGTACGAAGGAGCCTATGCTGATCGTTTTCCTTTTCTGCTGCATGCCACCGCTTTCGCGGCGATCCGTGCAAAGGGAGGCAAAATTTGGGTCCGACATGGTGGTGGTTCAGGCACACTTTTTCAGGCCAGGGACCTGATCAAGCCCGGACAATCCGAATTGCTCGCCGAATGCATGGACTCTTCAGACCCTGATCTGAAGGTGCTTACCGAACATCTTGTTCGCGCGATATCCAACCCGATCGAAGAGACGCCCCCACTTTCGGAAATAGGTGTTTCGTGGCTTAAAAAAAACAAAGGCTGGCTGGGCACAACCGAAGCTTCGGTCCCGGGGGCAAATCCCGACCAAAGTCCCGTGGATGCGGCAACGCCACCCCCCCGCGAAAAATCCACCGTGGCTCCGATTACCGCTTTGGCTTTGGCTCCTGATAACAAACGGATCGCTTTGGGTAACCAGGACGGCCTTGTCATGGTGATGGACCGAAATGGCAAGCGCATCATTGCCAAAATGTCCGATCATCGACTCCAGATCAACGCTTTAACATTCTCGGCAAACGGCCAGTTTCTCTACACAGCGGGCATGGACAGGCTTGTATGTGCTTACCAATGGGTGCAGCAGGAAACCCCATGGCGCTATTATGCCCATGAACACTCCACAACCTGTGTTGCGATCGACAGGATGGGAGAATTTCTCGCCTCCGGTGGCGGGGATGGTACCCTCGTCTTGCGAAATCTCGAAACGCTGAAGGATTCCGAACCTCTCAAAGCCCACCGTGGCCGAATCAGCTCCTGTGTGTTTCTCGACGATTTTCTTGTGACAAGTGGGCTTGATGACGGCAAAGTCGCCACTTGGCAAACACGGGGGCTAACCCCATTGGCGAAAGCGGATTTTCATGGTGATTGCATCATCGACATGGATGCCAGTCATTACGCGAAAATCATCGCCGTCTCTACCTCGTCCCGGCGGATTGGTTTTTTTGAAACCAACACCCTCAAGCGCGGGTCTTTAAAGATTGAGACCATGGTCGCTGTTCAAACCATCAGGTTTTCCCCCAAGGGAACCTACCTGGCTGGCGGATGCGCGGATGGTTCGGTCCGGGTTTGGCACACTCAAAGTGGCAAATTGGTGGGCAACCTGATGGTTCATCCAAAGAAACCCATCCGCGCCGTCATGTGGCTTCCGGGTGGCGGCTCGCTGATGGTGGGAACAGCCGATGGAAAGGTCTTGCGATACAGCCTGTTTTGGCTTCGCATTTGCGCGCTCTTTCGGTCAAAGGATGTGGAACATCCAAGGAACCGTGACTTTTAGAAACAT
>CAWUOD010000762.1:0-1939 GCA_963923115.1 uncultured Singulisphaera sp. | reverse complement strand
TACACAAGGAGTATCGTCGGCAGCGTCAGATGTGTATAAGAGACAGTGATTCTTCCGCGATACTTCCCGACCGCGTTCGCAGCGGGGTTCTCTGCGCCATTCCCGCGGAGTTTACCCCTCCCGAACAGGATCCTCCGGAGTCGCTGGCGCTGCTCGCCGCCCGTCAGGCTCTTGGCGGTGCCAAACTCGAATCGGTCGATCGCGCCAAAATCGGCGTGATTCTTGGCAACATTTTTCTTCCCACGCGTGACTCGGCCCGTCGGGCGGTCGAGGTTTTTGGCGGGCGGAATACTCCCCCCGCCGCGGCGACCCCATCGGACAGTCTTGGCCCCGCCATGGCTTCATTCGCGGTGGCCCGGGAGTTTGGCCTGGGAGGGGGGCACCAAACGCTCGATGCGGCGTGCGCTTCGTCTCTTTACGCGATCCATCTTGGTGCCAGAGAGTTGATGATGGGGCGTCTCGATGCCGCCCTGGTGGGGGGTGTCTCCGCCCCTGACAGTCTTTACACGCAAATGGGATTCAGCCAGCTTCGCGCCCTGAGTCCCTCCGGCCGCTGTCGCCCGTTTCACACCTCGGCCGATGGGCTCATTGTCGGCCAGGGCGCGGGGATGGTTGTGCTCAAGAGGCTCGCCGACGCGCTGGCCCAGGGCGATGATATTTTGGCCCTTGTCGCGGGCGCCGGGCTGTCCAACGACCTTGATGGTGGACTATT
The DNA here is from genome assembly GCA_963923115.1 of uncultured Singulisphaera sp. GTDB lineage: Bacteria > Planctomycetota > Planctomycetia > Gemmatales > Gemmataceae > SYLG01. Next base: position 1,227 of record CAWUOD010000762.1, on the reverse strand, counting down.
GGCGCCCAGCACCGAGGGACAGCTTCGGGCCATGCGTTCCGCCTACGCATCGGGAGGCATTCCCGTCGGTGATGTCGACTGGTTTGAGTGTCATGCCACGGGTGCTCCTGTGGGTGACCAGGTCGAGATCAAAAGCCTCGCCGAACTGCTCCGGTCCACAGGGCGACTTCCGTCCGGTGGCCTATCGCCCGAACAGAGAATTCCTGTCGGCTCGATCAAGTCCAATATCGGCCACCTTCTCACGGCCGCCGGTGGCGCGGCGCTCGCCAAGGCGCTTTTGGCGTTCGCCAACGAGCGGATCCCGGGCATGGCCGGTTCCGACGATCCATCGGGCGATCTTTCCCATCCTGATTGTCCTGTGATTCTCCCAGCCGGGGAACGGGCCTGGGAGCGGGACACCCGAGCCAAAAGACCACGCCGGGCCGCTTTGAGCGCGTTCGGATTTGGTGGGATCAACGCCCATATCGTCCTTGAGGACCACATTCCCTCCGCCCGGGCCATGGTGGCGAATCCTGGCGCATTCGCCCCGGTGATTCCCCCTGTCGCGATCACGGCGACCGCCATTGTTCCCGCGGAGGATGACCACACGGGCGAAATCCGGGTCGCATCCGGAAGCCTGCGCATTCCCCCCGTTGAAATGGCTTCGATGTTGCCCCAGCAACTTCGCGCCCTGGCGGCCGCCAACAAACTTGCTGGGGCGACGAGTCTTTCCGGGGACCTTGCGGGACCAGGAACGGCCGTGGTTCTCCAGGCGACCACCGATCCTGCCACAACCAATTATCATCTCCGTTGGGTCGGCCTTTCAAGGGGTATGGACCCGGATGACCCCTCGTTGCCCCCACCACTCGACGCCAATCGTGTGATGGGCGCGTTGGCGAGCATAGCGGCAAGCCGCATCGCGCGACAGTTGCGTCTTGGTGGACCCTGTTACACATTCGCCTCGGGACCGGGAGGCGGGATCGCCCAGGGTATCCGGACGGCGGAAGCCCTGCTTGCCTCGGGGGAGGTGGATCGGGTCATTGTCGGCGCGGTGGAATCGCCCCCCGATCCCCGAACCCATGAAAACAGACAATCCGGATCGAAATCTGATGGAGCCACGGTCCTTTTGCTTCTGGAACGCGAGGCACAGGCCCACACCCGGGGGAAACCCATCCTCGCCCGGATCGCCGGGACCGGGATCGATTCAGGGGCGCATGGATCCGCCGGGTCTGCCAAATCATCCCTTTC
>CAWUOD010000761.1:0-1939 GCA_963923115.1 uncultured Singulisphaera sp. | reverse complement strand
TTTTGTTTTGTTGCCGGATGTTCCCAAGACCTGAGGGTAAACGGGGGTGTGACGCAGGTGCAGGGGATCCGGAAATTTTTTGGGAAGAAAGCAGCTCACGCAGAGCTGCGGGCAGAAAGACAAAGAAAATAACTTTTTTTGTTAACCCCTCCCACTCCCCTTTGCAAAGGGGAGCGAAAATCCGGGGGATCGCCTGGGAAGACGGTTTTGGTCTGTCCTCCGGGGGCTTTGTGTCTTTGCGGGCCAATTTGCCCCGCCTTAGCTAATGTCTTTGAATCAAGGCCCTCAACGCCTCAATTTCCCCCAATAACTGAAACCCTGACCTATTCCCCTTGGCAAAGGGGGGTCAGGGGGGTTAACAGACCTCTCTTGTGTCTTTCATGCGATTACAGCTAACAAAAAAGCAGGAAAACAATGCTTGTTAACCCCTCCCACTCCCACTTTGGGAAAGGGGAGCCAAAATCCGGGGACCATGTTTAGGGAAATGTTGACCGGCTTTCCTTGATATCATTGCCATCGCTTCTGCGAAAGTTGACGATCCATTGGGGCCAATCATGGATCGGGTGGCCGGCCCAGGGGAAACTACGGCTGACCTAATCCGTAAATGGGCTTTGATCATTGCGGCGTTTATAAGTGAAAGCGATATTTCCGAAAAAATTGAAGCAATTGAAGAGGTTTACTCTTCATTCGATTATCCGGAAGAGCTTGCAGGAATGGTCCGTTACATGCCTATGACTGGTCCCAACCTGGGATGCAAGGCGGCAAATGAAGAGCGGATGCCAAATAAGTTAAAAGAATTGCCTGCGAGGATCGTCGTCTCTGATTAAACGAATCTGCTAACCTTCGAGTGGAATGGACCGATACCTACCGGGACACGAGGGGCCAAAACTTTAGGATTCCGCCCGAGCCACTTGTGTTTAGGGTCACCTGTTTTGGCCCGTCCAACCAACACCGCAGTAAAGGCGAATGGGAATCCCCATCCGCCTTTTTTTCCAACCCCATTTACCCGTTTGAGAAAACGCGTTTAGTGGTTGAGCAAAAACTCGTTGCTGTTGAGTAGCGCCCAAAAAACATCCTGATAAGGAGCCAAGGGATCCTTTTCCCTGGCACGCATCGGCAAAGCCGCCATGATCTTGCTCACCTCGGTCGGTTTGGCCGGACGATTGAGCGTCGCAAGGAACAGGTCATTGATCACCTGTTGGGGCTTGCCTTTGCTTTTGGCCACGGCCAGGGCAACGGTTCCCTTTTCCTTGCGGGTGATGGCCTCGTTGATTTCCCGGCCATTCATCATCAACAGAGCCTGAACCACCGTGCCGTTGAAGTTGACCTCGTTCCCCTCATCGTCGCCAAAGTTGGAGACGAGCTTGTTGAGCCACTGCTCACGAAGGGCACGGCGATTGTCGCGGGTTTCCGATTGGGCCGAACCTGTGGCGACCATAAGCGATTCAAACATCTGCTCGGGGGCCAGAGATTTGAGCGGCATGCGGCTGAACAGCCCCTCGGTCTCGGGTTTGTCGTTGGTTTTGTTGCCGACATGGCTCAAGTGATAGGCGTGGCTGTTTGCGATCCAGCGAATCAGTTTTTTCAGGTCATAACCATAGTGTTTGAATTTCTTGGCGACCTCGTCCAGCAACTCCGGATTGGTTGGGAGGTTTTGCTCGTTGAAGTCATCAACCGGGTTGGTGAAACCCCGACCGAAGAAGACTGCCCAAACGCGATTGACCGTTGCCCGGGGGAAATTGTCATCGGCGATAATAAACTCCGCAAGCTGTTCGCGACGACTGCGGCTGGAATCGAGTTCGAGTTTTGATCCATTGAGGAATGTGGCCTTCGTGGGAAGGATAACCCCATTGCGCTTCTCGTAAAGAAGCTGGCCATCGGGATTGATCGATTTGTTGTCGCGAATGCCGCGAGTGGGCAACGATTCCATCCGAGGATT
>CAWUOD010000760.1:0-1941 GCA_963923115.1 uncultured Singulisphaera sp. | reverse complement strand
AAAAAGTATAAAATAACAACCCTTCCAGATTGGAACTATCTTTTCAAATGGCCCGAAAGGGGAAAAACAGAAACGATCAGGAATCCCGTGTCAGGCTATGCGCGATTCGGGTCGCCAATGGAGGACAAAAACCAGCAAGGCCGGTCAACCCCGCGCATAGCACAGGATAACGCAGGATTTTTGAAAATGCCCTGCAAAGGCCGGATCGGGAGCCAACCGATTTTTGATGGAGGCGGGCCCATTCGCCCACCATATTGTCATTCCAATCCCCAACCGCACGAGGCAACAGACTTGCAAGGGCCCGGGCCCCGGCCAACGCCCAAGTCATCCCCTCTCCGGTAAAGGGCTCCACATATCCCACGGCATCTCCCAAAAGGAAAAAACGATGGGCACCGGGGGTTCGACTTGTTCGTGTGAGGGGTGGAGTCCCTTTCCAGGAAGCCTGGGCACAAGCGTGGGCCAATCCCGGATCGGTTTTTTCGACGATACGGGAAGTCGCCTGGGCTAGCCCCCCCGAAAGTCGAACATAGCCCGCATCGAGGGCGGCGGCGGCATCGATCGTCCCATTGGCAAAGCGCACCAGGCCCACATATCCCCCCACTCCGGCGATCATCCAGAGTTTTCCCGGTTCGGGAAGGACCGAAGCGGCGGCGGGAAGAGTGGTGCCGGCGCCTATCCGGCTTTTGGGGGAAACATCCTGTCCCCAAAATGCATCCTGATCGCCACCGGGCCCCACAAGCCCCCACGATCCAACCGCCACTTTGGATCTTAATATTCCTTTTTTTGACGGGGATTCCCATCCGATGGGGATTTCTTTCGTTGTGGCACCATCGGTGGAAGTGGAGAATTCCTGAAGGGGAATTTCTGATGTCGCCGTTTGCTGGCGACCATTTTCCCCCATTTCCGAAAAATTTTTCCCGGCCACAAGGGGCTTTCCCCTGGTTTGGGGAAAAAAGGAAACCCCGCATCCAATGGCCCATGACACAAGCGCTCCATCCATGGCGGGGCGGGTCATCACCAAACCCTCAGGCAAGTTAAACCGCGCTTTTCCCCAAAGCACCCTCAGTTCCATTTTCCCAAGGATGACCCTTTCGGAGTCGGGAAGGTATTCAAGGACGCCCGCCTCCCTAAGGATTCGAACTCCCCTTCCATTGAGACAACAGCCACAAACCTTGTTTCTGGGCCAGGGTTCTTTTTCCAGGAGGGCGACACGCAAACCATTTTTCGCGGCCAAGCCAGCCACCAACGCCCCGGCAGGCCCCGCCCCCATCACGGCCAAATCCCAGGATTGGGAGGACAAATCCGTAGGGGATCCGCAGTCAAAATCAGGGCTAATAGACAAATCCCGATTCCTATTATCGGATATTTTAGTCACGGATTTCGCCGCCATTCCAATAGCCATCGCTGGGGCCAGGAGCGCCTGACCCGCACACCCGAAAGCCCGGCGGCCTTTCCCAAATCCAGAATCTCATCACAGGTGTAGGAGGCGCGAACGGAAACGGGCCCATCATGGTGAACGACCCGGGAGCGGCTAAGGAGGCGTCCGACACCCCATGCCAACGCCCAACCTGTCCAGGACCGCCTGAGATCGCTCACCACGATACCCCTTCTCGCGGAGGCAGCCATCTTCCGAAGGACATTTACCACATCATCGGGATCCAAATGGTGAATAAAAAGCGTGCAAACGGAAACATCACAATCCGGATAGGGAACATCGCCCAAAACATCCAGGACCCGGGCCGTCACCGGATGTTCCAAACCGGAGAGGGACCGGTTGAGACGCTCCACTGTCCTGGGATTGTAATCGGTCGCGCAAAACCGGGGTGTAATCCCACCGAGTCGGGCACGGTCATTCCAATATTGGAGGATTTCCCCGCCTCCACTAGCCAATTCACAAATACTTAATGTTTTTTCAGGGCCCAGGTCACCTGAAACCCGCAT
>CAWUOD010000759.1:0-1942 GCA_963923115.1 uncultured Singulisphaera sp. | reverse complement strand
GTATTTGACCCTGTTGGGTCTGGTTCCGCCGGTTTTTGGAATGCTCGCGCAAAAATCTTCCCAGCCGAACTTCACTTCCGGAAGTTCTGGTTCCGAATCGTTCCCCTCCAAGGGTGATACCCAGTTCGAGGATGACGATTTCGAATTCCGCCGGGTTGCCTAAGGGTATTTCCCTGAGGCTACCTGGAAATCCAGGTATAAGGAAATTTGGCCTGCCTTTTAGACAAGTCCTTTGCGTTTGCGATGGTCCCACAAAAGCAGCGCCGTGATTGTTTTGGCGTCTTTTATGGTTCCATCGAGAGTCCATCCGAGGGCCGTTTCCCAGGGGACCCTAAAGGGTTCCATTTGCTCGTCCACCTCAAGAGCCATCTCTCCTTTTGTAAGGCCCCGCGCCACATAAAGATGGATCACTTCGGACATAACGCCCGGTGATGGGATGAATTCCCCCATCTTTTCCAGGGAACTTTCCGGACTGGAAAGGGTGTAGCCTGTCTCCTCGGCCAATTCGCGAACCGCGGCATGATCGGGATGTTCATTTGGCTCAAGAGTCCCCGCCGGAATTTCCCATAGCTCTGTCTGAAAGATAAAACGGTGGTTTCTCAAAAGGCAAACCGATCCATCCTCCAACAGCGGGAGGATGGCAACCGCGCCGGGGTGGAGGACGACATCGCGCCGAATCAGCACGCCCTCGGGGGTGGTTGATTCGTGGAGAGCCACCTTGATGCGCCTACCGGTGTGAAGGATTTTGTAGTCCATTTGTGTCTCCCCCGGATTGGGTTTGGGAATAGGAAGGTCGTGAAAAGCGAAAATATAGGCGGAGAAATCCCAGAACAATTCCCGATGTTGCCACCCCAGCGGCCAGGGAGATCCATGGATGGGCCCGGATATGGTTTTCGAGGGTTTCCAATCCGCCACGAAATGGGCTGTCGTGACAGACACCAAGCATTGTCAGCGAGTTGTTTGTGAAGTGCGCGACCATGGGGCCAACAAGGGATTTTGTGAAAAGGGCCAGCGCATGGAGCAAAATCCCAAGGACCGCGGCATAGAGCGCCTGCCCCGGATCGACATGCATGATGCCAAATAGGACCGAAGTCAAAAGGACCCCACGGAGGGCTCCCAGCCGGGCGACCAAGCCCTGGCCGAGGAATCCCCGGCAGAAAAGTTCCTCGCCAATTGCCGGACCAAGACCAATAACCAGCACCCCAGCCCACCAGGGCCAAGGGGCAAGCATTGCCGCGGCTTCCCCTTCGCGGGGGATCTGGGGGACATACTGCCGGGCCAAAAGGGAAAGCCCTTCCGCCAGGAAAAAGAGACCAAGGCCCAAGGCAAAGCCACCCGCAAGATCAGAAAACTTCCAATTTTTCAGGCCAATTTTTTGCCTCCATGAAGGGCCGTGAAATCGCCGGAGGAGGACAAAGGCATAAGCCCAGGAAAGAATTTGGGCAACACCCAAGCCAAGAACAAGGGCCAGGGTCGCGTGGCCTGAGGTCAAATATTTTCGGGGACCAAGTTCTTCCATCAACAGGCTTTTGGATGGGTCTGTCAGTATTTCCACCCCGAGGATTCCCGTGGCGAGCAGGCCGCCGGGGATTTGGGTGATGACAAGAAAAAATACCACCCATAGCAACGCCCAACCCGGGCCAGGCTGTGGTTTGCGAAGGGGAATCAGGGGAGTAATCTGATCAGAAATAGCCACGCCATCCCAACCAGACAATCAGGTCATAAATCCATGGAAGTTTCCATGGGGTCCAAGCGGGCCAGGACGCGGAAAAAATTCCCACGGACAAAAGAAACAAGGCGACGGCCCGACCCGGACGGGAGTCCTTTAGCTTTTCCAGTGCAGGAATCGCGCAAAGGAGAAGAAACGGAGTAAGCCACATCAGCCAACGGGGAGCGCAACTCATTCCCCCGTAATTGTCGCTTTTGTAGAGATAAAATCCGA
>CAWUOD010000758.1:0-1950 GCA_963923115.1 uncultured Singulisphaera sp. | reverse complement strand
GGAGATGTGTATAAGAGACAGGAACAACACCATGAATAAGATCTTTTCTATTGTTGATAAACCAGAGTAGATTTTTGTAAAAATCTTTGAACCCACGAATCCATTCCGCCTCAAGGCGCTCAACGGCGAAAAGGGGGATCAAGCCTACGAGTGAACGCAAACGAAATTTCTCAAAAGATCCATCGGGCCGTCTGAGAACATCATAGAAAAATCCGTCATTGTCATCCCAAAGGGAATAATTGCATTTCCCCATCCTTTTCATTGCACCTGCAATGTAAGCGTAATGCTGGAAAAATTTGATTGCCATAAACTCATAGGACTTATCATCCCTTGCGAGCTCAAGGGAAATCCTCATCATATTCAGACAAAACATTGCCATATAGCCTGAAGCATCAGACTGCTCAAGCGTCGATCCGTCATGAAAAGGCTGGCTTCTGTCGAGAACGGTGACATTGTCCATTCCAAGGAAGCCACCCTCAAAAATATTGCTACCATCCTTGTCAACTTTATTGACCCACCATGCAAAATTAACAAGCAGCTTATGAAAACATTTGGAAAGGAATACCCGATCAGCCACCCCGGAGCGTATCCGGTCCATATTGTAAACCCGCCATACCGCCCATGCATGTACTGGAGGATTTAGATCCGAAAATTCCCACTCATACGCCGGAATTTGTCCATTTGGATGCTGAAATTGCTCGAACAGAAGGAGGTATAACTGATCCTTGGCGAACTTCCCATCAACCAAAGCGATCGGGACGCATGTGAATGCAAGGTCCCATGCGGCAAACCAGGGATACTCCCATTTCTCTGCGGGAATCAGAACCCGATGCGAATTAAGATGTCTCCAGTGCTGATTTCGAATGGGAATTCGCGATTTCGGCGGCGGCCACTTCGGATTATCACCATCCTGCCATTCACAAACATCATAGATGTAACACAGCTTTGTCCACAACAAGCCGGCAAGAGCCCGCCTTTGCAGGAATTTCTCGTCAGGAGTGGCAAGCGGGGGGTGAATTTTTTCATAGAACTCGTCAGCTTCCGCCTTCCTCAAAGCGATCGCGGAATCAACAAGTTCAAGAGGGTTGCCTCCTGGTACGCGGGGAGCAAACAGCATTCGAACAACAACGGATTCCCCTGCCCTTACACATGGAAATTTATAATGAACACATGCCTTGGTTCCCCGACGATCCTTTCGCAAACAATTTTCACCCTGAATCAAATATCTGTGAAAGGCATCCTTATGGTGGGGTTTTCGAGCAAGCGCATTGGGGCCAAATACCTTTGAGGCGTTGGTTTCATTATCTGTAAACCAGGCTTCGCCCCCGGGTGTGCAAAATAAATGCCGCATTCCCACCCGATAAGAACTATCCCTTACTCCGGGAATTCCCAAGCCAAGATCATCCGCGACCAAAGCCAAAAAATCCGGCGATTGAACTCCTGGACGGATTTCCGGTTCAGGATGGGGCTCGGGCCCCCATGCTTTCTCATCCCACCCCCAAGAATTTCGGAACCACATATGCGGCAAGAGATGCAAAGGAGCGTCCTTGTCACCCCGATTATGCGCCTCTATGCGCATTGCAATGGTCTGCTCATCCAATTTTGCAAATTCGATCACTATGTCGAAATAACGATTTTGATCAAAAATCCCGGTATCAAGAAGCTCGTATTCCTCACCACGACCATTTCTGCTGCGGTTAACCTGGGCAAGTTCGGCGTAAGGAAACTCCGCCTGGGGATATTTATAGAGATACCTCATGTAGGAATGGCTGGGCGTGTTATCCTCGTGAAAATAATATTCCTTGACATCCTCACCATGATTTCCATCATTTGGGGTCAACCCAAATAGTCTTTCCTTTAAAATTGGGTCTTTTTCATTCCAAAAAGCCGGAGCAATGCAAAGATACCCAAAACGATCCGTTAAGCCGGCAATTCCATCCTCGCCCCATC
>CAWUOD010000757.1:0-1952 GCA_963923115.1 uncultured Singulisphaera sp. | reverse complement strand
GGCTGTTTCCTGACTCGGAAAAATTCGCCGGCATTAGAAAGTTGTTTTTGATAGCATAGTTGATCCAACTTCTCAGAAAAGGTCGTATTGGAAAATGAAAACTTTCCTTGAAAGAAAGCGCAGATCGCTTGACGACCCGACAGTTTGAGTCGACAATACCTATGTGTATTCATGTGCCAGGTCCGTGTTTGCCTTTGTGGCTTCCCCATAAAAAAATGGGAATCCCGACATTAGGCTAGCGGAGCGTCTTGACTTAATAAAATAATGAAAACGATTCTCGTTGCAGGTGCCGGTGGCTTCATCGGTGGCCATCTTGTCTCCGAACTCCTTAAAAGTAAACAGTTTAAGGTCAAAGCGGTTGACAAAAAACCCCTTGCCGATTGGTGGCAAAAACACCCAGGGGTTGAATCGCTTTCACTAGACCTTCAAGACATGGCTGCTTGCAGCGAGGCCGTAAAGGGTGTAAGCCAAATCTATAATTTGGCAGCCGATATGGGCGGAATGGGCTTTATCGAACACAACAAAGCCCTTTGCATGCTTTCTGTTCTGATCAATACCCACTTACTGCTCGCCGCAAAAAACGCCGGTGTTGAAAGATTGTTTTTTGCTTCTTCAGCCTGCGTCTATGCCGCGGACAAGCAAACCAGACCCGACATTCCAGGCCTGCGCGAATCCGACGCCTATCCCGCCATGCCCGAGGATGGATATGGTTGGGAAAAACTCTTTTCAGAGCGAATGTGCAGGCACTTCCGCGAAGACTTTGGTTTGGTTACCCGAACCGCCCGTTACCACAATGTTTACGGCCCCAAAGGCACATGGAAAGGCGGTCGCGAGAAAGCCCCTGCCGCAATCTGTCGCAAAGTTGCCGAGGCCAAACTTTCCGGCAAGCATGAAATCGATATCTGGGGCGATGGCAACCAAACGCGCAGCTTCATGTTTATCGATGACTGCACCAAAGGCTCCCAGATGATCATGAACAGTGACATCCTTGAGCCTCTCAATCTTGGCAGCGATGAGATGGTATCAATTAACCAACTTGTCGATTTGGCCGAAGATATTGCCGGAATCAAACTCAAAAGGCACTACAAACTCGACGCGCCAAAAGGTGTCAATGGCCGCAATAGCGACAACACCCTCATCAAGGAAAAACTGAACTGGGCCCCGTCCATTCGCCTGCGCGATGGTCTGGAACGAACCTACGCATGGATTTACGACCAAATCGTAACCAATGCGCCTTGTCCGGTTTACTAAGCCAATCGATCTAACGGTAATTAAAGTTCCATCATTCCCTTGCCAACAGTTGATGTCTACTACCACTTCCTCCCTCCCGACGATGTGGTCAGCGCCAGGCATTTCGCCGATTTGGCCGAGGGGCTCCGGGAGCGGGGCTGGAAAGTCAGGGTTTTTGCCTCCAACAGGTCCTGCCGGGCGAACGGTGCTTCCTACCCCCTTGAGGAAACCCTCAAGGGCATTCTCTACCACCGCACCTGGCGACCGGATTTTCCCCAAAATCGGGCTTATGGCCGAGTTGCCAACGCTCTCTGGATGTGTGCCTCCTGGACACTTGGGGCAATTTGGGAACAAAATCCTCCCGACATCATGATCACCGGTACGGACCCCATTTTTTCTGTCGCTTCTTCCCTGGCCTGGAAGGCGACTTTCCCCTCCACCAAATTGGTCCATTGGTGCTTTGACCTCTATCCGGACGCCTTGTTTGCCGAAGGCATTGTCCGGGAAAATTCTTTGCCGGGCAGAGCGCTAAAGTCTTTGGCTGCCTTGACCTTGCAAAGCCAGGATATGTTGGCCAACCTGGGCCCCTGTATGGCGAAACGCCTTGGGGATCATGCTCCCCTGGCCGAACAGATCGAGTTGACGCCCTGGGCCTTGGTCGAACCGGAATCCCTTCCCTGTCTCTTATACACATCTGACGCTGCCGACGATACTCCTTGTGT
>CAWUOD010000756.1:0-1952 GCA_963923115.1 uncultured Singulisphaera sp. | reverse complement strand
ATGTGTTCAATAACAATCCGGGATTCGGGAACAATTTCTTTAAAAACGCTCTCGTTTGGATAATTGGTCCCTGGTTCCCCATTTTCCCCGGAAGGACCGTGCATCACAAACTTCCACAAGCCCCCCGGCTTGAACTCAAAAGTTTCGAATGTATTCGTGAAACCGTTGGGTCCCCACCACCTGGCAAGTCGGTCCGGTTGCTCGAAAACAGAGAAGACTTCCTTCGGGGAGGCATTCAGCAATCTTTGGGCGCCAAGAACGGCTTCCGGATTGTTCGTTTGTGACATGGGCCGCTCCCGGATGGGTGATATTGCGTTCTAGCGTGTTCGAAACCAATCCAAAGAACTATCTTATGCGCCTTTGGCATTGGTTGGGTGTGGATAAAGTGTTGCCCAATCAGGCGCCGGATCTGGTTCATCAACACTTCATTCCTCCATTCAGAAGTTTCGGTTTTCGGCAAATTTTGAAGGGACGGGTTTATTGAGGCATGGCAATCCTTTGTCCAATCAATCCTGTTTCCCGCTTTTCCCCCAGCTTTCCCGGTCGCGTGGCCGATCCACTACAATAAAAATGTTCCTCCATTGATCGGTTCCAAGGAGATCCGCCGTATGAGCGGTAACCCACGATCCCACGAACTCGCCTCGCTTCTGGCCAAGCTCGTTCAGATTCCCAGCATCAATCCGATGGGTCGGGCCGAAACACCTCCCGATCTCTTCTTCGAACATCGCCTCACCGATTTTCTGGAGTCGTGGCTCCGGGAGCAGGGTTTCCATCCGGTTCGCCAACCGGTTGCCCCCCTGCGTGAAAACCTGATTGCGATCTACGACCCCCCAACGCCTCCAACCCGCACCATTCTCTTTGAGGTCCATCAGGACACCGTCCCCGTCGAGGGGATGACCGTTTCGCCCTTCGGAGGCGAGATCCGTGACGGTCGCCTTTTTGGCCGGGGCGCCTGCGATGTCAAAGGGGGCATGGCGGTGATGTTGGGGACCATTCAGCGCCTGCAAAAAGATCGTCTTCCTGGCGCCCGGGTCGTGCTTGCCCTTACCGTCGATGAAGAGCACACCTTTCTGGGCGTGCAAAAACTGATAGCACAAGGCGGGGGGGAACTGGCCCAGTTGTGTGGAGCCCGACCCGACCTTGCGATCATCGCCGAGCCGACCGACCTGCGGATTGTCGAGGCGCACAAAGGTGTTTCCCGGTGGCTTTTGACCACCAAAGGCGTTCCCTGCCACAGCTCTCGCCCCGAGATGGGGCAAAACGCCATCTATCGCATGGCCAAAGTCCTCACCATTCTTGAGGAACATGCCGCGACTCTTTCGGCGCGCCCGGGTGATCCGGTCCTTGGTCCGGGAACCCTTTCGGTCGGTCGGATCCATGGAGGAATCAGCGTCAACACGGTTCCCGACCGCTGCTCGATCGAGATCGATCGGCGTATCGCCCCCGGAGAATCCCCCGCCTCGGCTGACAAATTGTTGCGAAGCGCGCTGGAGAACGGGCTGGGCGGTTGGCCCGATTGGCTCGACCTCCCCCAGGCCTGGATGAGCTGTCCGGGGCTTGTTGGCCCAAGCCAAAAAGTGGCCAAAGACGCCCTTGCCCAAGCCCTTCACTCCTGCGGCATCGATCCCATCGCCGAAGCGGTCCCCTATGGCACCGATGCCTCGACTATCGCCGAGGCGGGGATCCCCTCGGTGGTCTTTGGTCCGGGGGACATCCGTCTGGCCCATACCGCCGCCGAATCGATTCCGGTCGCCGAACTCGGCCGCGCCGAGGAAGTCCTGATCGCTTTGGCCCGGGGGTAACCTTTTTGAAGGGCCTTAAATTCTCCAGGCATTATTGCAAATGATCCGCGATATGGACCCGCGAATGTCCTGCTTGTCGGGCATATGCTCAAAATCAGACCTCAACATTTCACTGTCGCGCGCTTTTTGCCCACCGTGCCCCGGGTGATA
>CAWUOD010000755.1:0-1956 GCA_963923115.1 uncultured Singulisphaera sp. | reverse complement strand
CCTTTAAGGGTGTCGTTGAGGATGCCACCAATTATCTTGTCCTTGCCGCGGCCACCATCGATAAAGTTGAGACCATTTCCACCGATCAGGGTGTCTTTTCCTTCGCCACCCTCAAGGTGGCAAGGAGAGAGGACTCCCGCGCAATCGATAATGTCATCCCCGGCTCCGGCGACGCCGACAACCTTGTCGACATGCGTGTAAACCATCGGTTTGGGATTGCCATCCGCATCGCGGTATTGTGCGACGCCATTGATATAGGATTGGACGGCAAGGGTTTCGTCCCCGGCGACACCGCCGATGTGGCGGACCTCAAAGTGTTCATCGGTCACTCCCCTGGAAGCCGCGCCTCTCCGATTGGCGGTTGGACCCATGTTAAGATAAAGGGAACCAAAGCTGGCGGCTTCTTCCTGCGGGGGCGCCGGGTTGTTTTTGATATCAAAGACGGTGAAGCTGCCGAAGTTGTGGTGCCAAACCTTCCGCCATTTGAAGGGGAGGAACAGCTTGAGGTAGGCGTCGGCGGAAATCGTTCCCTTGAATTCAAAATCAAAAAGGTTCTCCGGTTTGCTGAAGTTGGCACCGGCGAGCTGCTCCATTTCGGCAAGGGTTAGTCGACCATTGGAATCGCCGTTGGGGGTCATGGTCATTTGAACATTGAACTTGCCTTCAACGCCGGCTTTGGCCAGGCCCGCGTTGAGTTCGACACCCATGGAGAGGTAGCCGCCCGCGCTGATGGAGGTGGCGTTACTATCGATGAAGAGGCCGTTCATGAGGACATCCTGGGCGAGTCCCTGAAGGGCGGCGGTGGACAAGTGCTCGGTGCCGTTGATGGTTGCCGCGACAAACTGCTCCAGCCCGGCGGAATCCATTCCAATCGAGAGATTGATTCCGGCATTCACACCACCGCCGAAAGTCATGTAGAGCGGTGGATCGAGGGGGAAGGATTCGTCGATGCTGAAATTCGCCGAGAGTGACGGGAAGTTGATGTGGAAGATGTCCACGGTTTGTCCTGTGACCAGCCCAATAATATTGGACGGATCGAGGATGTCGAAGGAAATCCCAAGGCTACCTTCCGAGCCATAGGATTGGTTGACCACCTTGCTGGCCGCCTCTGTAAAATTGTTTTTCGCGGAACCCTGGTATTTATTCAGGAAACCGTTGATGGCATTGATGCTGTCCTGCTTGCTGGGGAGCTGGGTGACCTGGTGTGGTTTGCCAAGGCCGGACTTGGCGCTGCGGAAGTCATCGGAGAATGTTGCCACAGCGGAAATCGGGACATGGTAACTTTGGCCGGGGTTTTGGTTGATGTAGTTCACCGCGCTGGTGATGTCGGTCACCATTTCGGTGATGCTGTTGAGCGCGTTCACAAAGCCGAGGTTGGCTCCGCCAAACCGGTTGGCAAGGCCAAGCAGGGAGGTGTCTCCACCGATAATGTCGGCCAACACGGGGATCGGTGTTTCCAGCGCGTTGAGGATCGGTTGGACACCATTGGTGATTGGGGTTAGTTGTGGGGCGATCGCCCCCATATAGTCGGATATAAACGATCCGAGGTCGATGTAGAAATTGTCATAGCTCACCACGGGAGAGCCCTGGCCCGGTGTCCATGTGATACTCATGGTGTCGCCGATACCCGGGATCGCGGCGGCAATTCCACCGCCCGCGACCTTGAGTTCGAAATTCAGGTTCAGGCCGACGGTGGGTGTGCTCAGGGTTGTTTGGAACAACGAAGAGGGGGTCAGACTGTTGATTTCCTGGAGGGTAAGCTGGCCATCCCCGTTGGGATCCGCCAATGCCGTCGAGAAGGGCATCGAGAAAATATCGCCTGTGTCGGCGCTCATCGAGCCACTAAGGAATCCGATGGTCACTGTGGTGCTGAAATTACTGGCCGGACCCGCGTCCAGGGTGCCGGTGAACTGATCGCCGCCATTGGGGGTGATGAAGAAACCCGCCAGGGCGTCG
>CAWUOD010000754.1:0-1956 GCA_963923115.1 uncultured Singulisphaera sp. | reverse complement strand
CGGGAAATCCGCGTGGCGCGTCCTCTCCCATGCTGAGATGGCTTCCCCGGATATGCACCCGCAGATCGGTCGGTTTTCCATCCCGGACCGCCATGACCAGGGGGACCGCGTTAAGGTCGGCCAGACTTTTATCGATTTTTGCGATCTTTTGATTTACGGCTTCAAGTTCCTTTGCCGGAACAAGGGCATCCAGCGCGGCATCGTCCCGCAAGGGCCCCTTGGCGGAATCCATGAGCGCATCCGACTGTTCCCTTGGGGATTTCCCGGCCAGGGTTTTCAGGGTTTCCGCATACCTTCCCAATATCAGGGGATGAAGACCTTTGTCCTCGGCCCATGCGCCAATGCTTTGGTACCGGGCCGCCTCTTTGGGGATAAATTCAATGGCGAATTTGTCAATATGGGGAACAGGTCCGGGGCATTCCAATTTAAGGGCCAACTTCGCGGAGTCGACCCCGATCACCGCCGCGACAAACCAGCGCTGGCCTTCCGGGCGCCACGACCCGGTAACCTGCGACGCCGCGGATTCTGTGACCAATTTGCCGTTTGCAAAAAGCTTCACCGGCCGGGACGCCTCCGCCGCGTGTCGAACCCAAATCCGCGCCCAACCGGATTTGCCCCCCCCGGAAACCCTGCTTTCAATCGGCGCGTATTCCGCCCGATTGGGGAGCTCGCCTTTGTTGACCAAAACACCGATTCCGACGCCGTAGGCGCTTCTGTCCCTGATCAGGTTCCCGGTGACAAAATCCTCCGCCTCGATGATTCGCGCGTCCCCGGGAGGCGCGGTGGGCTGGGCCGACTGTTTTTCGTTGAATTCTTTCGCGGCCTGAACATAGGCGTCAGCCCGTTTCTTTTCCTTGTCGATTTCGGTTTTTCGCAAGGCGGCCTTTTGGGCCATCACCTTCGCCTTGTCTCCCTCGAGAGTCTTCTTTTGGAGCTGGTGGGACTTCTCCTCCCCGGGCGAAAGGAGTGGCCTCTCCATCCAGCGGGCCACAACCGAATAGGTCTCCATGGTATCGGTCCCATAAAAGATCCCCGCCAGACCATAATACTCCCTGGCCGAAATCGGATCATATTTGTGGTCATGACAACGGGCGCAACCAAGGGTCAACCCGAGGAACGCCTGGCCAAGGGTGTCGACTTGTTCATCGATGATGTCCATGCGCATTTTGACCGGATCGTCTTCCGCCAGCATTTTGGGCCCAATCGAAAGGAATCCCGTGGCGATCAAACCATCCTTGGCCTCCTCGCCCACCTTTTGGGAGCCAATGAGGTCACCTGCAAGCTGCAAGGCGACAAATTGGTCGTAAGGCAAATCGTTCTGCAACGCTTTGATAACCCAATCGCGATACTTCCATGCAAGAGCATGGGATAGGTTCTCATCCATGCCGTTGGAGTCGGCATATCTTGCAATGTCGAGCCATTTGCGCCCCCACTTTTCGCCGTAGCCGGGGGAGGCGAGAAGTCGGTCTATTTGCCTGGGTATCGCATCGGGAGATTTGTCGTCCTCGAATTCCCGGATTTGCTCAGGAGTGGGAGGAAGCCCGGTCAGATCAAAACTCATTCGCCGAAGCAGCGTGCGACGATCCGCCATTGGAGCCTGGACAAGTCCCAGTTGGGATCGTTTCACACCCAGAAAAATATCGATCGGATGACCGGCTGGATTGTTGGGTCCCATTGGCAACTTGGGGACGGGGTCAAAGGGCTTTTTGGCCCACCAGGGCAACATTTTCTGTACGCCCGGATTGGATTTTGTTGTCCCGGGGTTTGTCGCACCCGGGTTCGGGGCGCCAACGGCGGATGCCACAGCGTTGGGCCACTTGGCCCCCGAGCGAACCCATGCCTCGATGGCCTGGATATCCTTGGGGGGAAGCTTCCCCTTGGGTGGCATTTTGAGGTCGTCAGTGTGGCTTAGGCTTCGGAGGATGAGGCTTTTTTCGGGTTTCGCGCTATCGACCA
>CAWUOD010000753.1:0-1958 GCA_963923115.1 uncultured Singulisphaera sp. | reverse complement strand
CGATCCGATGTGTTTTGGACAAAGATTCGATGATGATTACGCCAATTCGAACCAGGTCTTGAGCGTGGCCATCATGGCGGCATCGGCGCTTGGCCGGGGGAATACTTCGGCGCTTACAAAGCCCGAATAGCCCATCAGTTTTAACGCGTCGAAAACAGGCGTCATCGGGGTGTGGCCAAAACCGGCGGCAAGGCGGTTGCTGTCGGCGAGGTGGATATGCCCAAGTCGGGCCCCGCAATCCAACAAGGCCCGCGGGATATCCGCCTCCTCCATATTCATATGAAACAGATCCGCCAAAACGGATACAGCGTTCTCCCCTGTTTGATCCGCAAGCGCGCATACATCGCCCACCGTGTTGAGCAGGTCGCTCTCGTAGCGGTTGAGCGGCTCCAACAACAACCTTTGGCCCAGGGACGAGGCTTCTTTCGCCAGCGCAACAACCGACTCGCGCAAACGGTTCAAAGTCGCTTCCTTGCCGTCCGGGTCGGACTTGCCCTGCATCGATCCAATAATGACAGGCGCATTCAAAGCCCCGGCGCGATGGATCAGCTCCCGGACAAAGTCGACTGCTTTGGCCCGCTGGGAGGCGTCCGGGTCGCTTAACCGCAATTTGTGCACGACAAAACCGGCCCCGGAACCAACCGCCGCCAGCCTTAACCCATTCTCCTGAAGCAAGGGCTTCAACATTTCTGGCTGGATGTCCTCGGGAGACCCTGGAAAGATTTCCACACCGGAAAAACCCAGGGTCCGCAATCGAACAAAAAGGGGAGCCAGCCCGGCCAGATCCGTGTGCAATACAAAAGGCCCATTCTTGACTTCCGGGGCCAGGGCAATGGTGACGGCGGAGGAGATGGACATGTGTAAGTGGCTCGGGGTGGGAGGAAGGTCGCAAATCGCCCAAGCCTTCATCTTATTAAACCCCTCTGCTTGCCCAAGCTCTGCCATTGGCGTTAATTCCAAACACCAAAAGCCCGGCCAAATGGAAATCCACCTCAAGGGGGAATCAAAAATCGGTCGATTTTCAGACCGGGTTTTGGTTTTCCAAAACGAAAAATGCTCACCCCGGACAACTTCCTTTATGTCGCGCCTCGGAAACATCTTTCTTGGAATTGTGCAATTCGTTGAAAAACACAGCGCCGACTTTTTGTTGGCGGCCATGGTGATCGCGTCAACCTTACTGCCTTTTCGCGACATCTTTCTCGTGGAACACGAATATCACTCCCCGGTTGTGTTAATGGTCCTAACCCTGGTTCTTTTTGCCGTCGCGAGAAAAAACCAGGATTTCGCGATGCGATGGCTGGTTTTGGCAATCATTTTCCTGCGCGTCGCGATCACGATCTGGATGTATGCCTATTACGGACCCGACAGGATTGACACCGAAGAGGCGATTATCATTCGCGCCTTTATGGCGGTGGGGTTTCTGGGATCGGTGATTTTGCTTCTCACCAAACATCTATGGGCCTCAAGAATCGACATGGAGGACAGTATCAAAATCGCCGGGGCGCTATATCTGATGATTGGAATTGAATTTGCCAATATTCACTCTATGGTGTACCTTATTGATCAAACTGCTTTTTACATTTCACCTGGATTATTAAATTACAGCCGCACAGATGATTATAATGCCCATCATTTTAGTCTTTTTATTTATTATAGTTTTTCTTCCCTTACAATGATGGGTTTGGGGGATATTTCACCGATCACAAGGGTGGCCCGAACACTCACCTGGCTGGAGGGTGTCATTGGGCAAATGTTCATGGTGGTTTTGATGGCCAAAATCATCAACCTGAGGGTGGCCCATGGCAACATCCCCAAATCTGTGCCGGAAAAATAACAAAGCCGACTCAAGGAGCCGGCTTTATTCCAATCGAATGTGTTCATGATCCGGGGTAAACCGGATCAATGGGTGTTACTTGTCGAGATCTACCTGTACGCCATGCTCCTGCTTGAAATAAAGG
>CAWUOD010000752.1:0-1975 GCA_963923115.1 uncultured Singulisphaera sp. | reverse complement strand
TTCGAAATTACCTACCCGAAAACAACACAAACTATCGATCCGGATACAGGATTAACCCAAACCCAAACAACCCAGATAACAAGCACTATTTGCCCCTTGATGTCCGTTGTCAAAAATGTAACGCCACCTTCGATTTCGATTTTGCCCGGACCCAACGCCAATTTCGCAAATTGGCAAATTGATGATCACACCAATGTAACCTATTTCACAGCCAGAACTTCCCCCCCCACCTCCTCAGTCGCCCAGCAAACAAAATTCACCCTTTCCTTCGCTAGCCAGGTGGATGCCTCCCAATATCGCTGGCAGGCCCTGGTAACCTCGGATGAAACCTCGATTGGGGCGAATTACCACAGCGCAGGGGCCGTCCTTTATCAACAGGACACAATTTCCCCCTCGGAATTGCTGGCGGGACAGGTTTCTCCGAGCTCAAAGATTCAATCCTTATTCAAATATTCCAAGGGCCAGATAGATTCGCAATCCAAACCAAACTCGGAAATCATTTCGGAATTACAAGGCAAATTAAATGCCATAACCGAAATGGATCCCGATCAGCCGATGCTTTTTATCGGCTCTGAAAATGGCGCCAATGTTGCCAAATCTGGCATCATGAAAAATTGGCGACTATTACAAACCGGAAACCGGTTTGATATCGAGGCCACAATCAGACCCGAGGGAAGCGACCAAACCGTTGTGCTGACCCTGGACAAATTCAAACCGGCACGAATTTGCAAAGCCGCAATAAGCTTGCTTAGAACCTCCGATCAGCCCTCCCTTAACCGCGGTGACACATTTACTGTTGCCTTAATTGATCCCAAGGCTTCCGGTTCAAACGCGGATTTGGCGGTTTTCCAACCTGTTGGTCGGATTGTGAATGGGGTGTTGCCCCCAATGCCGTCCGGTCAGATTGACATGGCCAGCTTTACAATCAATCCGCTCCCCGCCGGCGTCCAGCGCCAGGTAAACGCCCACCTGGAGACCGCGAGCAGAAGTGAAATTATCAACGAAAAATGGTTGTTTAAAACACTAAACAATCTTTTGCGCCCCGTCACAGTCACTGGATATGTTCCTCAATCCAGCGGAGTTTCGCTGGGCGATAAAACCCTTTTCCCATCCATCCCATCCGGTTCCGAAAACCGTCCCTTGCTTTTTGGAAATGCCCCCAACTTTTACTTTTCCGATGGTAGTATCAACAGGGCCATTAGGTGGGAAGAGGACAAGCTTTCCGGTACCCCTCAATACGGTTTCATGAGTATTTCCGACGGGATCAATCCGCCCCAATTTTCTTCCGCTTTCCCCTATAACCCCACCCCGTCTTTGACAGGTTCGGTCAAGTTGGCCACAAATAATGGTGGAAGTGCGCCGATTTCCGGACTCATTGCTTTTGTCGATGCCAACGGCAACCACCAAAGGGATAATGGCGAACCTTACACCATCACAGATAGTCAGGGATTATTCAGCTTCTATGCGCTTGCCTCGGGCCAAACCTATTCGATCATGGTCGAATTGCCGGGTGGAACAAATTATCGGGTGGTTGGAGCTGGTGCCGATCTTTCCGACCCGGCTCGTCAGGTGACGATTGATCAGGGTACCCCTCCGGAATTCCTTCTGGAAAACCTTGGCGCCATTTACCGTGGTCGGGTAGTTATCGATTCCAATGGAAACGCCGCTGTCGATCCCTCGGACACCGGGGCCGACAATGTCAGTTTGCGTCTGAGCATCACAAATGGAACAGACACAAAGTATATTACTACCATTTCAGACGCTTTGGGTTTGTACCTGTTTGAGATTCCCGCAGGTTATCGATCCGTTGGCAGGCCACAAATTTCCTCCAATCGCCCAGAACTTGGGGTTTTCCTTCCGGATGTTACCATAAAGCCTCCGGTTGTGGTAAATCCGCCCGGAAACGCCCCCGCGCAGCCAAAGCTTATCTGTCTCTTATACACATCTGACGCTGCCGACGATACTCCTTGTGTAG
>CAWUOD010000751.1:0-1977 GCA_963923115.1 uncultured Singulisphaera sp. | reverse complement strand
CAGGATGATGTCCAGCGGGTCGCCACACTGAGGCGTTGGGGTGGCAAACACCTGGGAATCCGGCTGGACGCCAACGAGGCCTGGACGACCGAAGTGGGACGGGAAACGCTCGAAAAAACCAAGACTTTTGGGATACAGTGGGTAGAACAACCTCTGCCTCACGAGAATTGCCATGAGTTGGCCGCTTTCCGCAAACAGACAGGCGCCCGTGTGATGCTCGATGAATCGCTCTGTTCGATGGTCGATGCACAGCGCGCCCATGCCGGGGAGTGGTGCGATCTGTTCAATTTGCGCCTTTCCAAGTGTGGAGGATTTCTCCCAAGCCTGGCTTTGGCGCTTTTTGCCAAACAGAATGGCCTTTCTTGTCAGCTGGGTTGTCAGGTGGGCGAAACCGCCATTCTCAGCGCCGCTGGCAGGCAATTCGCCCAATCGGTTTCCGGATTGGAGGCGCTTGAGGGGTCTTACGACAGACATCTGGTTGCCGAGGCCTTGGGGACAAAAGACATCACCTTTGGCAGGGGGGGCCGGGCACCGGCCATCAACGGTCCGGGACTTGGTATCGAAATCCGACCCGAAGCGCTGGCCCGGGTGACCCAAATGGAGGAGACGATCCTTGGCTGAAAGGTCCTGCCCTCCTGAACCTCTCGCGGCCCCGGATCATTTCACCTGTTCCGATGGGCACAAAGTCGCCTATTACGAATACCTTCCCACTTCGCCTGAACCCTATTCGACCCACATCGTTTTCCTGCATGGGATCCAGTCGCACGCCGGTTGGTACACAGGCAGTTGCAAGGAATTGGTAGCCAAAGGGCATCATGTCCTGTTTCTGAATCGTCGCGGTTCGGGTCGCGATATGGTGCGCAGGGGCGATGCTCCTGGATGGCGCCGACTCGTAAAGGATGTCCAGGAATTCCTCCAGGACCAGCAGCAAAAACACCCTGGAGGACGCTGGATTCTGGGGGGAATCTCGTGGGGAGGGAAGATCGCCGCAGCCGTCGCCGCCCGTTCTCCCGACCTGATCGAAGGGCTTGTTCTCTTGTGTCCGGGAATCGTTCCCCTTGTGTCCCCGCCTCTGGCGACGAGGCTTTCCATTTTGTTCTCGAGTCTGTTTTACCCGACCATACCATTTGCCATCCCCCTCGACGATCCGGCCCTGTTCACCAGCAGTTTGGCGTGGCAGCGTTTCCTCGACACCGATCCCGATGCCCTCAAGAAAGCATCGGCCCGGTTTTTGGTCCAAAGTGTCCGTTTGGATCTTTGGTTTCGTCTCAATTGCCGGGGTTGGAAAGTACCAACTCTTCTGTTTTTGGGACTTCAGGAAAAAATTGTGAACAACAAAGCCACGAGGAAGCGTATTGAGGACTTGGCGCAAGGACCGATTCAGGTAATTGAGTATCCGGAGGCCCACCACACCCTGGAATTTGAAGGTCCCGAGGTTCGGTGGGTGGAAGATCTGAATGGCTGGTTGGGAAAAATTGGGCATCCTGGTGAATTATTGCCAAATATTCCAGCCGGTTAAAGGTTAGAATTGTCCAAGGGTTTCCATTGCGATGAACTCCATTACAGGTAACCATTGAAGTGGTTCCCATGAAGGGTGCATCGGGTTGGCCTGCCTGGCAATTTGATTGCTTCTTGCGGATCAACGCGGGATGTACGGTGGAATATTTATGACGAGCATCCCCAACAACAAATCCCAAAGACAACTTTGGGGTTCATCGTTTGTTTCGGCGCTCCCGGGGTGGGCCCGCTCAACAAGGCGGGGTCCGGCTCCCGGACTGGTTCCCAAAGGATTCTGCCAGCCAAACCTGGACCACCTTGAATCCCGACTAGTGCCCGCATCGATCCTTTTTGGTGATGATTTGACCTTGGGTATTAGTCCCGGGGGAGCTTTTGTTGTTCCTGACGACCGGGGCAATCAGGTCGGAATCCAGCTTGGCAACACGGATTTGGTATATCCCTGCGCAAGGGGTCTACCGG
>CAWUOD010000750.1:0-1978 GCA_963923115.1 uncultured Singulisphaera sp. | reverse complement strand
GGGCTCGGAGATGTGTATAAGAGACAGGTGCCAAATCGGGGCCGTGTAGGCTTTTTCGCCTTTCGTGGATGGCTCCACGAAGCGAGTCGAGCTCCATAAGGACATGGGGTTCGAAAAGGAGGGCATCCTCACGAGGATAGCGCCGGGTTGGCTTGGCGCGCGCCTTTCGCCTTTGGTCGGCAAACGCCGCGCAATCCTTCGCTTCTGCGACCAAAGCATCAAGGGATTCCGTTGTGCGGGCCAATGATTTGCGGGATGCCAAAAGCACCGCCAATGGATTCAGATCAACCCCAAGGGCGGTTTTTCCCTGGATCATGGCTTCAACAAGGACGGTGCCCGAACCACAAAAGGGATCCAGAATCCGACCTTTTGGAGGACAAAAAGCCTCGCTTAAGCGGGCGGCGGTCAAGGGGTGCATTCGTGCGGGATAGGTGTGAAACCCATGTACATGCGCCCGCGCTGGATCGGTATCGGTATCGGGTTCCTTGTGGCGGTTGGTTTCGCCAAGGTCCGTTGCCCTGGAAACCGGGACATCCAGAGCATGGGCGAGGGCACTCGCATCGGCGGCATCCCCGGCGGTTTCAATAGCCCCGCCGACATGTGTCAGGGAGCGCCGCCTTCGATGGGAATCCTTCATTGTTGCCGGGGTGCCAGAGTTTCGGGAATTATTGGCTTTTGGTTATCGAATCATCATCTTACGGGAAGTCGGGCTTTCGAGCCTGTCCTGCCAATGGTCGTCGGAATTCTAGAATAATGCGTAACGACACTTTTTAAGGATCACCATTTTGGCGAAGCGCATCGGGATACTGGGAGGTGGGCAGCTGGGCAGGATGCTAGCTTTGGCAGGCTATCCGCTTGGTCTTGAGTTCCGAATCCTGGAAGATGCCGCGGAGTCTCCCGCAGGGCAGGTGGCTCCCCTGATTTCCGGACCATTGGACCAATTCTCCATTCTGGACCGTTTCGCCGAAGGCCTCGATTGCGTCACTTTTGAATTTGAAAATGTGCTGGTAAAGGCTGTCGAACATCTTTCGGGGAAGCTTCCCGTTCATCCTGGCCCCTTGGGCCTTGCCAAAAGCCAGGACCGCCTTGTCGAAAAGGAGCTTTTCCGGTCCCTGGGGATTTTGACCGCTCCTTTCGCCCCCGTGAGTTCGGCCGCCGAACTGGATCAGGCTGCCGAATCGATCGGCCTCCCTGCGATTCTGAAAACCAGGCGCTTTGGTTACGATGGCAAAGGTCAGGTCCGGATCGATGGATCAAGTGGCCTTTCCTTTGCCTGGGAAAAATTGGGGGGACATCCCCTTATTCTTGAGGGATTGGTCCCTTTTGATTGTGAGTTGTCACAAGTTTCCGTCCGGTCGGCCACCGGGGAAATACGCCACTATCCCCTTGTGCAAAACATCCACAAGAAGGGGATTTTGCACAAAACTATCGCCCCGGCGCCTGGAATCGGCCCCGATCATCCCCTTTCCCGCGCCTCCCAAAAGGCGATGGAAAAAGTCATGGAGGCCCTTGGATATGTGGGTGTTCTGGCGATCGAATGGTTCCAGGTGGGTGATGCGCTGGTTGCCAATGAAATGGCTCCCCGGGTTCACAACACAGGCCACTGGACGATGGATGGAGCCCAGACCAGCCAGTTTGAAAATCATTTGAGGGCTATTCTGGGATGGCCCCTTGGATCAACCGAGGTCACGCGCCCCACGGTAATGCTAAATCTGGTGGGGAATTATCGCCCGGCTGAGGAATGGTTGTCACAACCCGGGGTCAAACTCCACCTTTATGGCAAAAGTCCTCGCGGTGGCCGCAAGCTTGGCCATGTGAATGTCATCGGTAACACCGCCGAGGAGGCAAGCGAACGCGCGTATGCGCTTATGGATTGGTTGGTGGAGTAATTTTTTTGGCGATGAGACACTTCTTGTGCTTCCATGATTGCGAGTATCAATCATCGATTGCAAAGTTGTTAAGGACAAGTTTTCAAGGG
>CAWUOD010000749.1:0-1981 GCA_963923115.1 uncultured Singulisphaera sp. | reverse complement strand
AACAGTTTGCGGATTCCGGGTTGAGGGAATCAGCATCATCGAGAATGGCGACCTTCCTTCCGGACACCATTGGTTTCAAATAAAACCTGGCGCAAAACTCCTGCATCAGTTTCACAGGAAACTCGCTTCGCTCATCAGGCTTGGCAACCGTGAGCAAATCGGGGTGGGAATCCCTTTCGCAAAGCAAACAGGATTCACAAGTTCCGCATGCCCCCGATTGAAGATTTGCTGCATTGGTTGAACACAATAAAGCTGCACAGATAGCCTTGGCAAATTTCCTTTTTCCAACACCTGATGGACCGGTCAGGAGATAGGCCTGTCCCAAACGGCCTTTAAGCAGAATTCGTTCCATACCCATTTTCTGCCTGTCGTGGCCGACAATCCCCATCCAATTCATTGGCACCCCCCAATGTGGGCCAGGACCTTTCGAAGAATTTGTTCATGGAGGGAAGCCACACTTTCGCCACCGTTAAGAACATGAATTGTCCGTTCTTTTGCCTTTGCCTCCGCAAGGAAACCATTTCGAACCAGGGTGTGGAAGGCTTTGGGCTTACGCTCCATGTGGTCAGTTGGCCCCTCCCGACGCACAGAGGCGGAATCGGGGTCTATATCCAAAAGAAAGCAAAGACTGGGCTCTATACCACCTGTTGCCAGGTTCCCGGCTTGCCAAAGCTCCGCAGGGTCCAATCCGCCTGCGTGACCTTGGTAAATCACTGTGGAAAGTGTGAACCGATCCGTAAGCACCAATTCTCCACGGAGGAGTGCTGGATGAATTTGCTCCGATACCAGCTGGGCACGACTTGCAAAAAACAGGAGGGCTTCGGCCCGTAATTCAATAGGTATCGGTCGATCCAAAAGAAGGGACCGGAGCCGATCACCCAATTCGGTTCCACCCGGATCGCGAACCCTTTTTACTTTTTTCCCAATTCTCTGAAGTGCTTGGGTCAAAAGTTCAATTTGGGTCGTTTTTCCTGCACCGTCCCCGCCTTCAATGGAGATAAAGCCCCGACAATCGCACTTGGAATGAAAAACACTCACGCAGTCACCATTTCGTCAGCATGAAAAGATGAGCGCACAAATGGCCCGGCAACCACGGTTGGAAAGCCAATTGCCTTGGCCAAGCTCGCAAGTTCGTCAAACTCCTCCGGGGGAACAAAACGATCAACTGGAATGTGCTTGAGTGTTGGTGGAAGATACTGCCCTAATGTCAGGGTGTCACACCCAATTTTGCGCAGGTCTGCAAAGACCTCCAATAACTCTTCACGGCTTTCACCCAATCCCAACATCAGACCTGTCTTTGTGATGATTTTCGGGTGTGTCCTTTTCGAGGCTTCAAGAACACCAATTGAGTTTTCATATTTCGCAAGGCGCCCTCGAACCTTTCTGTACAGGCGGGGAACAGTCTCGATGTTGTGGTTGAAAACTTCAGGCTTTGCCGCCAAAACTATTTCAAGTTGTTCCAAATTCCCCTGAAAATCGGGGGTGAGCACTTCTACAACCGCACCGGTCCGCTGACGCACTGCCAAAATACATCGGGCAAAATGTCCCGCCCCACCATCAGGCAAATCATCACGGGTTACGCTTGTGATCACCACATGCCTAAGGCCAAGACGGTCCGCTGCTTCAGCCACACGAGCCGGCTCATCATCCTCGACATGGACAGGCTCACCCTTTGGAACGGAACAAAACCCACAGGGACGAGTACAAACATTTCCCAAAATCATAAAAGTTGCGGTTCGGCGACTGTAACAATCGGACCGATTTGGGCATTTTGCGTTGTCGCAAACGGTTTCAAGGCGGAGGTCTTCAATCAGTTTTTGGGTAAGAAAATTTTCGTTTCCCTTTGGTAAGGATTTTTTCATCCAGGGGGGCAATCGCCTGGGGGCGGAGGACCCGATGTTATCACCGGGGGACACAGTCTGCAGACTTATCATGTTCACCCTTCATTTTGAGAATTCCTGATCGTATTTTAGGAGCATTG
>CAWUOD010000748.1:0-1984 GCA_963923115.1 uncultured Singulisphaera sp. | reverse complement strand
GTCCCCCTAGAGGGTGGAATTTGTGGATCAAAAACGCTGTTTTTCCCGATAAAAACACCAATTCCCGAACTTTTGTCCGGGAGCCGGGAAAAGGTCTTTTCCGCCCCGTCGGAAGGACTTTGCCGTATAAATTTCATGGGGGTGGCGGAATTTTGTCCGGCACGCCATCCCACCAACCGACCTCGAAAGGCCCGATGGCTGAGATCCTTCTTTCCACGCGCAACGCCCGTTATTCCCATTCCAGTTTTGGGTTGCGCTATCTTTTTGCCAACATGGGTGATCTCAAAGAGCGTGGCGCCATCCTGGAATTTGACATAAACCGGTCAACCATGGAGGTCGCCGAAGCCATCCTGGCCCAAAACCCCCGAATCCTGGGCCTTGGGGTCTATATTTGGAACATCGCGGAGATGAGCGAATTGGTGGCGGTCCTCAAAAGGGTTGCCCCCCGGTTGATCATCGTTCTTGGCGGGCCGGAGGTCAGTCACGAATCCAGCTCCCAACCCATCGTCCAGATGGCGGATTACACCATATGTGGCGAGGCGGACATCGAATTCCCAAAGCTATGTCGTGACCTTTTGGGGGGGAAGCGCCCCCTGAACAAAATTATCGAGGCCCAGCCCCCCCCTTTCGCGGATATTGTCCTCCCCTACAGGGAATACAACGACGAGGATATCGCCCATCGGGTGATTTATGTCGAAGCCTCGCGTGGTTGCCCGTTTACTTGCGAGTTTTGCCTTTCCTCGTTGGAAATTCCGGTCCGGAACGCGCCTTTGGAGTCGTTTCTTGCCGAAATGGACCTGCTTTTCAAACGGGGCGTTCGTCAGTTCAAATTTGTCGACCGGACATTCAATCTCAACATTTCAATCGGCTCGGCCATCCTCCAATTTTTTCTCGACCGGATGGAATCCGGCCTCTTTGTCCATTTCGAGATGATTCCCGACAGGCTTCCCGACGCGCTGAAGGATCTGATTCTCAAGTTTCCCGCGGGATCGCTACAGTTCGAGGTCGGCATCCAATCCCTCAATCCGGAGGTCCAGGGGCTGATCAGTCGCAGACAAAACAATCAAAAAACGGTCGAAAATCTCCGGTGGCTGCGAAACGAAACCAGCGTGCATATCCACGCCGACCTGATCGCCGGGCTGCCGGGGGAAACGCTTGAGAGTTTTGGCCTTGGATTCGACCAGCTTTACGCCCTTGGACCCCAGGAAATCCAGGTGGGTGTGCTCAAACGCTTGCGGGGAACGCCGATTATTCGCCATGATGAAGCATGGCAAATGGTGTATGGTCCCGAGGCGCCGTATGAAATCCTCTCCAACAAGCTGATTGATTTCCCGACGATGTGCCGGGTCAAGAGATTCGCCCGCTATTGGGATCTTTTGGCGAATTCGGGCCGATTGGCACAGAGCCTGCCGATGCTATTGGCCAATGGAAATCCCGTGGAAAATCCCGGCGGCGAAACCCCGGCCAAAGGATCCGCATTCGAACGCTTTATGCACTTGAGCGATTGGCTTTGGCAGACAACCCGACAGGCCCATGGAATCGCTTTGGCCCGGACATTTGAACTGGTCTTTGCCTATGCGAGGGAACACCATGCCGGTTCCCTTGAGGAGTTTGCTTTGGCGTTATGGCGCGACTATCATCGTGATGGGCGCACCGACAAGCCCGCGTGGGCCGCGCCTTTTGGATTCGCGGGGCATCCCGAAAGCGGGAAAGTCCCGATCAAACGCGGGACCGAACGACAATCCCGCCACGGCGGGGTCCCTTTGGCCTGAAACCAGCCGTCTTGCGAACCTTTCGAAACCTAACGGGATTGGCAATCCTTTTCGGGGTCGGGCTCATTCTGGACATGGGAATAGCCAAAACGCCCCTTGATGCAAAGATTCCCCCGGGTGATTTCCTGTTCGCCCGGCGACATCACCTTCACGATCCGGTTGTCCTGGACCTGTCTGTTATACACATCTCCGAGCCCACGAGACCAGAGAGG
>CAWUOD010000747.1:0-1984 GCA_963923115.1 uncultured Singulisphaera sp. | reverse complement strand
GACAGGTTTTGCAGTGGAAATGGCTTGCCAAGACCCGCATTCTCCATCTGGACAAATGCGTGATGAGTCAGGGAGCGTGGGAAACCCTATCTGTTTGGAAACCCCTGGCGGACATGGCGGGCCTTGTCCTCAGAAATTGCCTTGTGACGGAAAAAGCCCTTGGGCACCTGTCGCAGGCGGCCGCCAAAAGTGACTGGCAACTCCTCGACATCAGGGACAACAACCTAACCGCCGCATCCGTCGCCCTTCCCGGGTTGTCGAGGATACCAAAAATACTTGTTTGATCCTTAATAAGTACTATTGGCCCTCCCCGGGATCCCCAAGCCCATATTGAATCATTTTTTTGCGCAGGGTGGCCCGGTTGAGTCCAAGAATTTGCGCGGCCAAAAGACGGTTGTTTTGGGTTCGCCGCAGGAGCTCCCCAAGAAAAGGCCCCTCCACCATCGCAAGAAATTTGTCGTAGAGATCCCCACGAATTTCCCCTTTGGAATGGAATGCGGGTTCCTCCTCATCGAGCCATAAATGCACGGCCAAACGGAGCTGGTCCGTTGAATCGATGCCTTGTTCCCCGGATCGCAATTGCAAATGGGCAGGCTGGAGAGCGGTCCCGCGAGCAAGGATCGCAGCGTGTTCCAGGACGCTTCGCAATTCCCGGACATTGCCCGGCCAGGAATGGGATTCCAGGACATGGAGGGTTTCCCTGTTAATGGGCAAACATCGTGGGTCCAGCCGGGAAAGAAAATGTTCCGCGAGGGGGGCGATATCCGGGAGTCGCTGTCTCAGGGGGACCAGGCCGATCCGAAATACCCCCAAACGGGTGAACAACCCGGGCAAAAACCCACCCCCGGCGGCTTTGCGTCCCAAATCCTGCGAGGTGGCCGCCATGATCCGGAATTCCGAGGGGATGGCCCGCGCGCTATCCACCGGGAAGTATTCCCCCTGCTCCAAAACCCGAAGGAGGGCCGCCTGAAATCGCAAAGGAAGATCGCTTATATCATCAATAAAAAGGGTGCCTCCCCGCGCCAATCCAAACAATCCGGGACGCCCCCCTTCCGGACCTCCGGTGCCAAAGAGTTCCCCCTCCGCCCCCGCGACCTCCAGGGCACTTGCGTTAACCGGAAGGAAAGGCCCCTCCCGACGAGGGGAATGACGATGAATCGACCGCGCGACCAATTCCTTGCCCGTCCCCGATTCGCCAGTGATCAGCACGGGGGATTCGGAAGGCGCGACCAAGGCAATCTTGCGAAAGACTTCCTGCATCGAATGGCAAGCGCCGACCAGGTCCCTTGTCCGTGACAAATCCGGAAAGGCACCCTTTGGATCGCCATCGACAGGGCGCTCATTTTGGGTCAATGCCCGCGCTATGCTCCCAAGCGCTTTATCCAGGTCGAAGGGTTTGATCAGATAATCGGCCGCCTGTCCCTCCATGGCACGAACCGCAATATCAAGATCCCCAAAGGCGGTCATAATGATCACCGGGATTTTTCCGGGCCTGCTTCCCGCCCGGGTCATTTCGGCAAGCACGGAGAGCCCATCACGCCCCGGCATTCTCACATCCAGCATCACAAGATCGGGCTGTTTGGAGCGCGCCAATTTCAGGCCATCCTCGGCATTGGAGGCGATTTCCACCTGATGGCCCGCCCTTGTCAAAACCTTCGACAGGGCCCAACACACCGACTCCTCATCATCCACCACGAGGATTCTAGACATGGTCCAATTCTCCCGGTGATTCGCTTTGCGAGGAGGGGTCACGGGCCAGGGTCACACGAAACCGGGTCCATCCACCTTCCCGGAAACAGGTGATGTCCCCTCCATGGGCACGCGCCACTTGCCTGGCCACGGCAAGGCCCAGACCTACCCCCTCTGCTTTCCCGGTCGCAAATGGAGTGAACAGTTTTTCCGCAATGTGGGGAGAGACTCCCGGACCGTTGTCCAAAACGGTTATCTCCAAATTTGGGGAATCCCCCCCCGACCCCCGTGGATC
>CAWUOD010000746.1:0-1985 GCA_963923115.1 uncultured Singulisphaera sp. | reverse complement strand
AACAGGTCATAGTGCCCCGAGCACTTCCAGACCTGGGGATGCATGATGATGGAGCAGTCAAGCCCCACCATTTGGAAAGGGGAGGGCGCGCCGCTGAGCTGTGACAACTCATCATGGGCGCTGACCATATCCTTCCACCAGGCTTCCTTGACATTGCGCTTGAGCTCGACACCCAAGGGCCCATAGTCCCAAAAGCCATTGAGGCCACCGTAGATTTCGCTGGAGGGGTAAAGGAACCCGCGCCTTTTGCACAAGGCGACAATTTTGTCCATGCTCATGGAGCTTCAACCCTTTCTGTGTTGGGAGACTCCCAACTTAGATTCCCACCCAAATATTTTGATCCAGGGCGAGGGTGAACCGGGCGACCCTTGCCGAGGTGTCCCATTGTGCAGCAAAACGCACATCCGAGGCAAAGCCAAGTTGGCACAAAGCCTGCCCGTGATGACACCCAAACAGCCTATCTTCCAAAGGAAGGTGGAGGTTGGCCATCCATTCTTCCGCGGCGAGCATGGCTTTTCCACCCAATCGAAAGCCGGATCGGGCCAGTTCCGACGCCAAAAACCCGGCAAAAAGACGATCTTCCCCGGATGGCGTCCCTTCATGCCCCGCGCACCCAAGATAACAAGGCGATCCATCTGACACAATTTGGCCCAGGATGGCGCGGGCATTGGTGAAACACCCCGTGAAAACACGCTTTGCCCCCAAGCAAGCCCCCAGTGCCCGGGTGCCGTTGGTTGTGGTCAAAACCAATGTCTTGCCGGCAACCACTTCCGGGGTGAACTCCAGGGGGGAATTTCCCAAATCAAATCCCTCCGGGCGAATTCCTCCCCGCTCTCCTGCAAGGATCAGGCAAGGCTCCTTGGTTTTTAGATTCCGGGCTGTTTCCAAATCCCCACAAGCCCAAACACTCGATGCGCCCGCCCCCAATGCCGCCTGAATTGTGGTGGTTGCCCTGAGGATGTCGATCACGACACAGCTATGCCCCGATTTGTCACTCCTTGAAAGCTCGACGGGGGTATCGCACAATTCCACATATTTCATGGCTCAAACGCCCAGTTCTCATTGAAAAGCCCCGAATCGATCACAGTCCAGTTTTTGGTGACCGCGTCCCTCTTCCACAAGCCAAAATCCCCCAATTGGGAAAAAAGCAGTGCGTTTGTCCCCTGAAACTCCCTCTCGTGGAAGGTGTGCCCCGAATTGATGACCAGATATTTTTTTGGCTGGAGCGGATTCGGGACGACCATCGAGGGGAGCAGGTCGTTGGCGGCTATCGGGTTGGCGTTGGGGCTCTCGCCGGCCAGTTTCCTTCCCCACCGAAATTTGTCCGCCTCCCAGGTGATCGGAAGCCCGTCCTTCACCCGCGCGAGAATTTTGGAAGATCCAGGATCGCCAAATACCACAATATGGCAAGTTTCGAGGATTTCCTGGGTGATTTCATTCTCCTCCACAAAGGGAAAATCGCCCCGCATATATCTGACCCATTCGCCGCGAAACTCCTCCAAAAGTTTTTCGGCATGTTTTTGGCCCAATGGATTTTGGGGAGTCCCCCTGCCCAATGTCACCACAAAACGATCCATAAACGCATCGTCAATCGGTCCTTGAAGTCCCGGACTTTTCCATGGTTTTTCCCCATCCTTAAGCGGGCTCCAGCCCGCTTGGTTGCGAACCAGGTCAAGATGGGCGGCACGAGGGGGCAGAATTTCCATTCGATCCACAAGGATTCGCGCACACCCCCTCCAGGCCGCGGATTCCAGACGGATATGAGTCACCCCTTCGGTGGAAATAATTAGCCCTGGCGCCTCTCGAAGCGCAAACAACCTGCCTGGTTTTCCGGTTGACTCCAAACCCCGGATTTCAAGCCAGGCATATTTCCCATGGCGGGAGGAAAGAGCAGTCCAGTCGATCTTGTCAGGATCTCCCTGACGCCCCTTTTCCTTAAAGGGCTCAAGGGCCGCATCGACTTTGGCTTTCCAATCCGGGGGCAT
>CAWUOD010000745.1:0-1996 GCA_963923115.1 uncultured Singulisphaera sp. | reverse complement strand
GTGAAATCCGGGGAGTCGGCCAAACACGCGCCCCCCGCCAAGGAGTCGGCAGCCAAAGCGCCTTCAGCCAAGGTGTCCCCTGTCAAGTCTGCCGGCAAGTCCGCGGTCAAGCCAGTGACAACAAAAAAGGAAACGGCGAAAGAAACGACAAAAAAGACCCCGGCAAAGGCAACGGTCAAAGCAAGCGAAAAATCCAAACCTGAAACCAAACCGGTCAAATCCACCCCGAAAAGGAAGTGAGCCCCACATGGCATTTGAACAGGACGAATTGGAAAACGGGCTTCAGATTATCGGTGAGCCCAATCCCGCGGCAAGGTCGTGTTCCATTGGCTTTTTTGTGCGCACGGGTTCCCGCGATGAGGGGCCCGAAGAGTCGGGCCTGAGTCACTTTCTTGAACATATGGTTTTTAAGGGCTCCGAGACTCGTGACTCGATTGAAGTCAATCGTGAACTGGATCGAATTGGCGCATCAAGCAACGCGTACACCAGCGAAGAAAACACGGTTTATTACGGCTCGGTCCTTCCGGAATACCTTCCAAGGATGATCGATCTTTTGGCCGATATTCTTCGCCCTTCGCTTCGCGAAGCCGATTTTAACATGGAAAAGAAAGTCATTCTCGAAGAAATCGAGATGTACGAGGATCAGCCCGCCTGGAAAATCTTTGATACAGCGAAGACCCAATTTTTTGGCACACATCCCTTGTCCCATTCCGTTTTGGGCACGCCCGAATCGGTGACCGCCTTGACCGCGAAGGGGATGCGGGAATATTACAACAGACGATATGTCTCCGGAAATGTAACGGTGGCATTGGCTGGAAACTTTGATTGGGGAGTTGTCCGGGGCCAATTGGCCCGGGTTTGCCAAAACTGGGAAGATGGCGTCGCAAGGCGCAATGATATTCGACAAACGACCGGCACGGGCAGTTTTACAGTCGAGGCAAAGCCCTCGGTTCAACAACAATATGTCGTCCTGGTTAATCCTGGGCCTCCAGCGGCGCACCATCTTCGCTATGCGGCCAATTTGCTGGCCATGGCGCTAGGCGACTCGGGTAATAGCCGCTTGCACTGGGGGCTGGTTGACACAGCGGAGGCGGAGAGCGCAGATTGCTCCTACCAGGAATATGACGGAACGGGAGCCTATTATGTCTCTTTTGTGTCCAATGGGGACAAGGCGGAAGCCAACCTGGCAAAGGTCCAGAAAATCCTCGCGGAACTCCAGGCCAAGGGAATTTCCGACGATGAACTCAACCAGGCAAGAAACAAGGCACTTGCCCGCCTGATTCGCGCGAGCGAAAAGCCGTCGACGCGAATGATGGCCATCGGCAACGACTGGACCTACCTCAAACATTACCGATCTCTTGATGAGGAGATCAGGAATTACGAAAAGGTCAATCAGCATTCCCTGAAGCAGTTGATTGATCGCTATCCGTGTTTGCACCCGACCGTCGTGGCCCATGGGCCGGAAAAGAAGATTGTTAATCCTTTCGGAGCTGTGAAAGCTCGGGAAAAGGCAAAAATCTGAATCCGGCAAATAGCATGAGTCGCTTGGGGCAGGCGAATCGCTTGCCCCTTTTTTATTTCGTCGAATTGGCCAGGGTTAACGCGAGGAGGCGGTTTTTTCAGTCCTGATGGAGAGTATCACAGGTTGGGATGGGACTTCATCCTTGCCTTCCTGTTTGGCGGTCACCACAAAAGGAATTTCTCCTGTGGCGACCCAGGGTTCGCAAGCAATTTGTACGGTTCGACGCGTTTCACCAGGAATCATCAGAATCCCGTTAAGGCCTATATCCAGGACGCGGACTCCATGTGGCAAGCCTTTGAATTCGATTGGGATGCGGCCAGTAAAGCCTTGCGGACGCTTGATCTCAAAGGAAAATTTTGTCGTGGCCCCTTGCGTCAGGGTCAAATGCTTTTCCGCAGCCTTGATTGTTAAATCATATCCTTTTTGGGGTTGATCTGGAGAAACCATCGCCTCATGTTCAATGGTGCCTTGTTG
>CAWUOD010000744.1:0-2000 GCA_963923115.1 uncultured Singulisphaera sp. | reverse complement strand
AAGGAGTATCGTCGGCAGCGTCAGATGTGTATAAGAGACAGCCTCCAAGAAGGATACCGATGTCCGCCAAAGCAAACCCGCCCCCAGCGCAAGCACCAACCAAATCGCGTGACCATGCACCTCCTGGCGCCTTCTGTTGATCCAAAGCATTTCCAGTTTGGTAATCCCAACTGGTATCCGGGCCATATTCCTTGCCCGCCAATAAATAGCACCCGCCAAAACCAAAGCGGTCACCACCCCAAGAGCATAGGAAAATTGCTCTAAAGACAATCCACTTTGGGGGAGTCCCAAAATACCAACCAGGGCCAATGTGGCCCCGGTGCCTGAAAGGCCAAGAAGGATACTTCGGGTACGGGGATTGGTTTCACCAAAAACCCAGCCTATAATTCCAATAGGATCCATGAAGGCAAACGCGATGGCCCACAAAAATCCTGTAATTGCCATGCTAAAAATCGGGTGATTTGCCCCGGCCAGACAATAAGCCAAAACCCCAAGGTTGCTCCAGGCAAAAAAGCCCAGGCAGAATGACAGACCACCCATAACCTGGCGGTCCAATACCTTTACCGGGAACTCAAAGGGCGCCTCCGCAGTTTCCTTTGTCAGACGGATACCTCCAAGGTACCCTTTGGGTAACAGGCCCAATAGCGAAACAAGGGCCAGAACCACGACAAACGGCGTGGCAGCAAGCAATATCAAACCCAAAAGGCCCGGTTCGTTGAACATGCCAAATGGTGCGAGTCCACAAGCGGCCACCGCGGCGAGAATCAGAGGAAACGCGGCCAATCCGACGGACCAGGTTTGGCAGGCAAGCCAACGCGAAAAACATCTGCCGACTTGGACCATGAGGGCGGATCCCGCGACAAACAATCCCAGAGCGAGCGCCCAAATGCCGGGACCGGTTCGACCAGTTGCCGCAGCGAAATCGCGCCCCAAAAGGACCGCAAATGACCCAAAAGCGATCACCACCAACACAAGCATCCTTGAGGGATCCCAGACCCGGGGGGCCACTGCCAATAAGACCACGGACACACCCACAAGGACTCCGGCCACCGGATCAAGGGGCTTGGAGACAATCGCTGCCAAAAACGCCAGTACCGCAACCATGCTAGCGAAAACCGGACCTACTGGCCGCGCTCGCCTGAGAATTCTTGTGGGCGCGATCCACCACCAAAGCAATAAACCGATAAGTGCCATCGCCAAAAGTGGAGATATTTTTTCCGCAAGTGAGGGCATCCGGCAGGCATAGGGAAGGACACCCGCGGCCATCCAGCACAACGCCACCCAACCCAAACCTGGCAGATTCCGGTTTCGCGAAATCATCATCCAGGTCGCGGCGCCAACCACGGAGGGAATTGACAATGATTCCCAACCCGCCTGGCCTCCCAACACGATAGCCAAGACCCCAAGGACATGGATGGCAAGAAGCGCCATGGCCCAGGAAATGGAAACTTTGGAAAGTCTTCGCGACAGGGGGCGGACCCGCCCCACCCCCATCGCCAATAGCAATCCGCCGCAGCCTGTGGCAAAGAAGCCCACCTGGGAGGCGAGAGCTGTCTTTCCAGTGGTTTTATCAAGAATACCCCACAATATTACCGATCCGGAAAGGGCCAATAGACCAAATCCGTGACCACGCAAAGCCCGAACCTGAGCGATCAGAACCAGCGTGATTACCCAAGCCAGGCCTGTTGCAGGCTTGGTCCATTCATGAACCTCGGAGAGGTTTTTGTGAGCCAAAGCCAAAACAATCGAGGCAACCGCGGAAGCGATCAGCGCCTGGACCGAAAAGAGTCTCATCCAAAGGGTGGCGGAGCCAGTCAGGGAGATCCGGGGCTGAACAAGTCGTTCAGAAATTCTTGCAAAACAGCCTGCCAATGCAATCCCCAGCAGGGCACCATCAACTATCATCCAGGTTTGTTCAAGGACACCATGATGCAACTCTCTCAGAGCCTGGTGGGCCCCAAGACCACCCGTCAATGCAAAAAGACCCAACGCGACGATCA
>CAWUOD010000743.1:0-2007 GCA_963923115.1 uncultured Singulisphaera sp. | reverse complement strand
CCAACGCTCACCGTCATTCCCAATATTTGGTCCG
Source organism: uncultured Singulisphaera sp. (assembly GCA_963923115.1). Classification (GTDB taxonomy): domain Bacteria; phylum Planctomycetota; class Planctomycetia; order Gemmatales; family Gemmataceae; genus SYLG01. The sequence goes on along the minus strand of CAWUOD010000743.1, from coordinate 1,973 downwards.
CGATGGGAAATTTGTGTTTGCTGACGGATTCACATAGGCGCTGAGCCAAAACAATTGCGCCTTTGGTATCTGTGGCAGGGGCAATAATCCAGAACTCATCCCCGCCCAATCTTCCCACGGAATCACCAATTCTAAGTTGGGAGGAGAGATGTCGTCCCAGTTCAAGCAAAACGGCGTCACCACCAGGGTGCAAGTGCTGGTCGTTAATGCTCTTGAAGTGGTCCACATCGATCATGATGAGGGCCAATTCCGTTTCGTTTTTTTTGCTCTGCTCCCATTCCGCATTCAGACGATCTTCAATTCCCTGACGATTGAGCAGACCCGTCAAACTGCAAACTTTCATTGTTTGGCGCATGGATTCGACTTCATCCAGCAACTGGTTGACTACAAGTTCTGTAGGTGATTTGAACCGTTTGGTGTGCTGCTGATGTGGGGGGGCATGGAAAGGCCTTACCAGGGAAAGACCAAACAGGAAGCGTCGCTTATCTGTTGGCCAGGCCAGCCAGCCATCCACCAGCCCACAAGAATCCCCATCAGGGCCAAACTCCCAGGCTGTTTGATCCGGAATCTCGCCCAGGAGAATCCTTAGCGCCTGGGGAAAATCCGCTTTCGCACGGGAAAATATTGCAGTCAGCGAGGTTAAAGGAATGGAACCAGCTGCCAATACGGCATGAATCCCCGTTGATGGACCGGTGGAAATGGGGTTTGGGGGTGGAACGACCCCGGGCAAGATCCGAACCACATAACCGCCCCAATCCGTTTGATCCGTTAGCCCCTCATAGGGACTGTCGATGTGAAAACGGAGTTCCATGCCGGTGCAATTCCTCATATTTAGTAATGTTAACCAAACGGTGTGCGTCCCTGCAAAATCCAGTTTTTATTTTCTTGACGCTGACCCAGCCGGAAGACTTTGACCAAAACTTTTCTCATCAAGATTCCTTTTACCGCTTGCTTGAGGCTTTCCATCGCTTTACAATTCAGCGATCCGGACGACACCGGATCTTGAAAACTGAACTGGGAGGCTTGTTCAAATTCGGATTTGGCCGTTCGCAAGAGCTGGCCTGAATGACTTCCTTGGGGCTTTTTCGGCCCCGCCTTTGCATGAAGCAAAGTTGGCTGTCATACTTCTGTTTCTGATACTGGTTCACGGATGTGCCGGGTCAGGACTATGGCAAGGTTGCCGTGTCCGTGATTTGATTCATCCAGGAACCATTCTCCATGAAAACAAAAACCCGTGATACTTCGATCGACCTTGATGACCCAAATGGCGGTCCGCCCCCGACGATTTTCTCGTCGGACCTCCTTACACCGGAGGAGGAGCGTGAGCTTCTGGCCGATTTCTGGGAAGTCAAGAACGAACTCTTGCGGACCCTTGTAAAGTACTTTCCGAAACTTCGCCAAACCCGGCCTGCCGTTGAACCTTGGCCCATGGCCCAGTTCATTCGTGACAATTGTACACCTGATACCCGTACTGTACCGACCATTCGTCGACTTCACGATCAATATGTTCACCTCAAGCACAGACTTGCTTCCGCGAACATACGCCTGGCTGCCCATGTGGCCAAAAGATTCCGCCATCACGCCCTAAGCTATGCGGACCTTCTACAGGAAGCTGTTTGCGGGCTAATGCAGGCTATTGATCGTTTCGATGTTAGCCACGGGACCCGCCTTGCGACATATGCCACCTGGTGGATTCGCCAGACGCTTCAAATTGCGGTGGCTCGCCAAAGTCACCTGGTATCACTTTCGCCGCACCATCTTCAGGAACTTGGCTTGCTTCAGCAGGAATCTGAAGCTTTGGCCCATGGCGGGAAACATATTCCAAGCCCCCAGGAACTTGCTTCACGCACCGGTAGCAGTCTGGAACATCTGACCCACCTTCAGACGGCAACCAGGACCCCCGTAAGCCTCAACGCTGTCCTTGACGACGATAGCGACTTCAAGCTTACCGAGGCCATGCCTGACAACGAGTC
>CAWUOD010000742.1:0-2009 GCA_963923115.1 uncultured Singulisphaera sp. | reverse complement strand
TAACCGATTCTTATACGGTTAGGTTTGCCCGTGAACGGGTACTTTATTTTATTACAAACAATTCAAGATCTCAGGATAAGGAGGAAGATGAATATTTATTTCTTGCCTTGGGAGGCTATTTCCGTTTTTATCCTGCTCACCGCTTCCGTCGCATCCCAGATGAGGGGATTCCCATCGTAGGCGGTTATTTGTTCGTAGCAACCAAGCGCTTTTTTTAGCTCACCAAGTGCCTCAAATGCTTGCCCCATTTTCCAAAGCGTTTTTGTACCGCTTTTTGAGGTTTTCCGAAAATCCACCAATGCTTCAATCGCATCCTTGGGCCTGCCAACTTCGAGGAATAGGTCTCCCAATATCTGATTGCATTGATCCCAGGATTCTTCATCCAATCCAGAAATCCAGGATGTGGGCTTGTCCCCCCGGGCCCCTTCCAGAAAAGTCAGTGCTTTGTCACGGTCACCAAGTCTGAGGGCATATCGGCCAGCCAAAACCCTTAATGGCAGATTTTTTGGCTCGACCATTAACGCCAGTTCAATTAGGTGTCCTGCAACTTCAAGCCATTCCTCCCCGGGAAGCTGACCATCCAGCACTTTTTTTGCAGTCCTAACGCAATGCCCCATATCAAAAAAGGACCTAACGGTTTCCAAATGAGCAATTAGCTGCTCGGGCATCACGGAGAAATAATATCGGTTCTTGCGCTCCAAAAGGTCGCTATCTTTCGGGTTGTAAACCAAACCTTTTTCGACGGCCACCAAGGCGGCAAGTGGTTCGCCCAATTCTTCCTGTGCCTGGGCAATATGCCTTTGGGTTTCCAACCCAGAGTCGTTGGACTCAGAATAAAGTAACCAGTTTTTTAGCGATTCCCGCCAATTTTTTTCATGATCCGCGGTTTCCGCAAGAAATTTCACAACCCGAAAATAAACAGACCGGGATGCGTCGGAAATTTTATCCAAACCCAATTTTCGGGCCGTATCCCTTGCAAGACGAAAATGGTTTATGGCCTCTTGGGAATCCCCATGACGATCAGCGGACTTGGCAATTTCCACAAGAAACCTTGGCGAATCCGATGGGGCTTCCGATGCCGCAATACGAAGCCATCCGGCTCCACGCTGCCAATCATCAGGTGAGTCAAGTTGGGCCTTACCAATTTCCTGAAGGTATTCCGGGTCGGCGATGGTTCCTGACACCAATCCGCCATCCCTTGCGAGATTGTACTGCGCCTCATCAAGTCCGCTGTATATCAGTCTTTTTAAAGTCCAGACATCCTGGTCCTCAACCATTCTAAGGTGATTATCTACTGCGCGGATCGCTTCAATCCTGCGTCCTGGAAGCTCCAACTGTTTTTCCCCAATGGTTTCCCGCAGTTTTTTGTGCCAAATCAAAGTAAGCAACCATGCCCGTACCAAAACTTCGCCACGGGCGGGATTATCCTGGTCAAAATGGGATGGATCCAAAAGAGTTTCCAACATTTTTGCCGCGATATCGGTCTGGCCCCGATGAATCTCACCCACAGCAGTCCAATAAAGAATCGCGGGTTCCCAAGTTGGTTTTAATTCCCTGACAAGGGACAAAAGCCCCAGTGCTTCCTGAAGCTTTTCCGTGGATGGTTTTGCGCCGCCCAGAATTTCCCCAGCCCTTTGAACGCATAAACGGCCATCAACCAATTTTTGCCAATCCGGGTCAGAACGAATTTCGTCGACTGAAAGATTTTGATGGAGGTCCCAAAAGGATTTACCAGCCCATTTATGTCCGGGATTCGCGGAAAGCGCCTGGCGATAGGCAAGCATCGCACCTTTCTTTCGGCCCAAACTTTGCAGATTGTGCCCGCGCAGCGCCTGTTTGAACGAACGCACACCAGGCAAAACACGAACCGTGTAAAGTAAATATAAGATGGCCGGTGCTAGCGTTATCAGGGAACGAAATGCGGGATTGTCGAAAGGCAAAAGCCAAAGTCCAACCCCCAATAACATGGAAAGGAGGGCGACTTCGCCTTCGGTCTCATCCACCAAGCC
>CAWUOD010000741.1:0-2012 GCA_963923115.1 uncultured Singulisphaera sp. | reverse complement strand
GGTAGGCTTTTTTGATCTCCTCAACGGTTGCGTTTTGGGGCATGTTGATGGTTTTGGAGATGGCTCCCGAAACAAATGGTTGTGCCGAAGCCATCATCCGGATGTGGGATTCCGGGGAAAGATACCTTTGACCGGTTTTACCGCATCGGTTGGCGCAATCGAACACAGGGAGATGTTCTTCACGAAGGTGTGGAGCACCTTCGATGGTCATTGTTCCACACACATAATCATTGGCTTCACTGATTTGTTCGGTGGAGAATCCAAGAGCCTTGAGGAGGTCAAAAGTGGGAGCCTCAATCTGGTCCTGGGTGAACCCAAGGGGACCTGTCAGTATCTGGTCTCCCAATGTCCAGCGATTTAGAACAAACGGGAGCTCAAAAGCCCCGGGAAGAATCTCTTCAACACGCTTTATCGATTCTTCAGGAAGGCCCTTGGCGGCGAGGGATTCATGGTTGATATGGGGACAACCACGCAAAGTTCCTGACCCACGGCAGAACCGGACAATATCCTCGATTTGCCGGGGCTTGTAACCAAGTTTGCGAAGGGCAGTGGGAACCGAGGCATTGATGATCTTGAAGTATCCACCGCCGGCAAGTTTCTTGAACTTGACAAGGGCAAAATCAGGCTCAACACCCGTGGTATCGCAATCCATCACCAAGCCAATGGTTCCTGTGGGGGCGATGCAGGTTACCTGGGCGTTTCGCAGCCCATGGGTTTCCGCCTCGGTGACCATCAGGTCGGCTTCTTCCCTGGCCGCTTCCAGAAGGTAGGCGGGTGCGTGGGTGGGATCAATTCCCACGGGAGTGATGGTCAAGGATTCGTATTCGGACCGATCAAGGTTGTAAGCCGCGCGCCGGTGGTTTCGGATCACCTTCAGCATGGGCTCCTTGTTCGCTTCAAACCGGACAAATGGCCCGACTTCCGCGGCGATTCGAGCGGACATGACATAGGCCGCGGAGTGCATGAGGGCGGTGATGCATGCGCATACTGCCCTGCCGGCATCGGAGTCGTACGGGAGGCCCTGGACCATCAAAAGGGAGCCCATGTTGGCATAACCAAGTCCAAGCGTTCGGTAATCAAACGATTTCCGAGCGACGGGTATGCTTGGGAATTGAGCCATGTAGACCGAAACTTCAAGGACCAATGTCCAAAGGTAGGTTGCATGACGGAACGATTCGACATCAAAACGCGAGGATTCAACATCGAGGAATTTGATCAGGTTCAGTGATGCCAAATTGCATGCGGTGTCATCAAGGAACATGTACTCGCTGCATGGGTTGGATGCGTTGATGCGACCATCCACCGGGCAGGTGTGCCATTCATTGACTGTGGTATCAAATTGGACACCTGGATCCGCGCAGGACCAGGCCGCAAAGCAAATTTGGTCCCAAAGTTCCGTGGCTGGAAGGGTTTTCATCGGCTTGGGAGCCCGCTTTTCCCTCTTGGCTTTTTCCTTTTCGGTGCGGCCAACAAGGTGCCATTCCCCATCACCCAAAACCGACTCCATGAAGTCGTTGGTGATTCGGACCGAGTTGTTGCTGTTTTGACCGGATACCGTGAAATAGGCCCTGGAATTCCAGTCGGTATTGAACTCCTCTATTTTCAGGCTGGAGAAACCTTGTCGGGAAAGCTGAATCGCCCGCTCCACATAATTTGCAGGGATCTCATCGGAGCGCGCCTCAAGCATCGCCCTTCGAAGCTCGGGATTTTTCCGGAAATCGAATCGATCCTGGCCAGTTCTTCCCTGTACGCCCCCCTGGGAGGCGCAAGCTTTCATTACCGCATTGAGATGGCGGTTCAATAACTTTGAACCGGAAACAAGCGCGGCAACCTTTTGCTCTTCGACAACTTTCCAGTCAATGAATTCCTGAATATCAGGATGATCAAGATCGAGAACCACCATTTTGGCAGCGCGGCGAGTAGTTCCGCCCGATTTGATTGCCCCGGCTGCACGGTCACCAATTTTGAGGAAGCTCATCAGGCCGCTGGATCGCCCGCCCCCGGAAAGGGAC
>CAWUOD010000740.1:0-2015 GCA_963923115.1 uncultured Singulisphaera sp. | reverse complement strand
ACACAAGGAGTATCGTCGGCAGCGTCAGATGTGTATAAGAGACAGGACCAGATCCTGGGAATGGTGGGTCCACAGGAAAGGGAGATTATCCCGGCCGTTATCCTTAATGCCCGACAACACTCGCAGACCAGATCGCGAGGACAGGCGGACATTTTTTACGATTTGCTTCGAATTCTCACTAACCAATGGATGAGACGAGCGGGGCCACTCACTTCACGATGGCTGGCTGAAGCGGCTGGTTGTACCTATCCCACGGTTGCCGCCACCCTGAAGGAACTGGAACCATCCCTCCTTCGCCATTCTGACCGGCGAGTGGAACTGAAAGGCTTTCCCAAGGACGCATGGTTTCGCCTTGTGGCCAATGCGGAAAAGGTTCGCCAGCCGCTCCGATTTGCCGATACCTCTGGCCAGCCCCGGTCCACCGATTCGTTACTGTCCCGCCTTCAAAAGCTCCATCCCGAAGGAGTGGCCATCGCGGGTGTGCCGGGCGCCCGACGATTATTCCCGGGAATCGATCTTATTGGCACACCACGACTGGATCTCAGCATCCACACTCGCAACCGCCAACTTGATCCGGGATTTATGCGGCAGATAGATCCCGCATTGAAACCCGTGGGACCCGAGGAGCCTGCCAGGGTTGTGATCCACATTTTGCGTTACCCCTATTCCTTCTTTGAAACCGACGCGGAAGGCTCCCTATGGGCAGACCCGGTGGAGTGCCTTCTGGATCTGCACGAAATGAGACTGGAATCGCAGGCTTGGGAGTTTCTCCAGGCAATGACACCGAAAGGATGATCCGATGGCAGGTCCTGACCAGTTGATTTCCCCAAGGACCGCATTGCAACAGGTTGCCAGCGCCATTCCCGAAGATTGCCGGGAAAACCTTATCGTTGTCGGAAGCCTTGCCGCAGGTTACCACTATTTTGGAGACAATCCATCGCTACAGGTTCGCACCAAGGACGCGGATTGTCTCCTTTCGCCACGCATTCGCGCCATTCCTGTTGGCATTATGGTCACGGAGCGCCTTTTTGCCGCCAACTGGTCATTTCAACCCACTGCCGAATTCCCCGCAACCGGCACGGCAGACACACTGGACGCAAAACTCCCTGTGGCCCGCCTTCGGCCGCCCGGTTCACAGGATTGGTTCATCGAGTTGCTCACTGTTCCGGAATCGCCAGATGATCTCGGCCAGAGCTATATCCGCCTGGTTACTTCCCATGGCCACTTCAGCCTTTGCAGCTTTGGTTTTCTTTCCCTGGCCGATTTCAAACCCATTTCAACCGAATTTGGAATCTGTGTTGCCCGTCCGGAAATGATGGCTCTCGCCAACCTTTTGCACCATCCTGCAATCGGTACCCAGACCATGAGCGGCCTTATCGGCGGGCGCCAAATCAAAAGGAGTAACAAAGACCTTGGTAGGGTGCTTGCATTGGCGCTACTCGACACGCAAAAACAGGAAGACAATCTACTCACCTGGGGTCCCTTTTGGGCCGAGGCTTTGAAAATCCGTTTTCCGAACAGATGGCAAGAGCTGGCCCTGCGGGCTGGTAAAGGGTTGAGGCAACTCCTATCACCAGGCCAGGAGGATAATTTTAACGAAGCACTCCATACTTGCGCTTATGGGCTTTTGGCATCACAACCACCAAATGCCAATGCGTTTCGCAGCCAGGGAGAGCGCCTTCTGGTGGACGCAATCGAACCTTTGGAACACCTCGCAAAAGCATAACCGCCATTTTGACACAATTCGGGCAAGGCAACCGACAAGGATGGGAAGGGCATAATCCTCCCGGGCCGATTTCCAAACCATTTTCCATTTCCCAATCCCCGCCCTTTTTCCAAACGGTTTCCAAAGTTTAAAACGGTTAAAAAATTCCAAAAGTGTGAAAAAAAACCAAACCAGGGTCATGGAGTCCCGATTGGCGCGACTACCTGATAGATTCGGTTTCAGCCCCCCCTTCCATTGGCAAAGGCGGATAACAGGTGAGCGATTCCAAAGATCCGGCCACCGATCCCGC
>CAWUOD010000739.1:0-2020 GCA_963923115.1 uncultured Singulisphaera sp. | reverse complement strand
CGTCGGCAGCGTCAGATGTGTATAAGAGACAGGCTGTAGGTATGATGAGTTTTTTGATTTATGGGTTCCCCAAAAGCAAATCACCAGCGTGACTGGCAAGCGGCCAAGATTCGTTGACTTTACGGATTTTAACGAGGTTGTGACCAAATTACCGGGTCTTCGTTGTTCGTTTTAAACTAAAAAGTCTTCCTGGGTTATCCAAGTCCCTTTAGTTGTTCATATCCTCTCCTTTGTCAGGTCCAGTCCAATCGCTAGGAACTGACCCCCCAATGACCCTTCTGGGGATTTTGCCAGAAGTGAGCACCTTTGGGCCGTTGACACTTCCTTGATGTTCGCCGTACACTTGGCGATGAAACTTGAGGAAAAGTTGCCATTTTGAGTGGCCAATCGGGCAGGGTGCCCGATTGTTTGGCAAACTCAAATAACACGGTAAAGGCGGAAAAGCTCCATGCTTCCCACCGAAATCCTGCAAAAGGTAGAGAAACCCAGGGAAGGGTTTTACTCCACCAAGGTTTTGGGCTCCGATGCATTTCCAGTGCGGGTTTTCCTGCCGCATGGTTACGAACCAAACTATCCTTATCCGCTGGTGGTAATGCTCCACGGTAAAGGGGGAGATGAGGAAAAAATTATCAAATTGGCCCCCAAGATCAGTCGGCGCAATTTTATTTGCATCGGCCTTAGGGGTACCAAATCCCTGACTACCCATGAATTCCACGAAGGATTTTCGTGGGGGATGGGCCACGACCAAGATGCTTGCCTTGAAGAATATATTTTCAAGGCAGTTGAATTGGCTCGTCGTCAGTACCACATTCACTCTGAACGCATATTTTTGGCAGGATTTTGTGAAGGGGCGAGTCAAGCTTATCGGGTTGGTTTGGCTCATCCCGATAAATTTGCAGGTGTGGCTTCTCTAAATGGCCTTATTCCCCAAGGATGTAGAATCCTCTCGAGGCTCAATGAGTTGAGGGGTAAGCCTGTATTTCATGCGCATGGGTTGGTAAATTCAGTCGCACCTTTGGGCCAGGCACAGCGGGACCAAAAACTCCTTGTAAATGGCGGAATGATAGTAACCTCACGAACCTATCCGACCAATCACCGCATTCATGTTGATATGCTCCGAGACTTGAATGCATGGATTGTTGATTGGATCGTTCGAGAGGATGAAATGTGACTAGCCTGTGATACCTCATAGCGCGCATGCTGTTTTGGACTTGAAAATTCAAAAGCCAACCCTGTTTTTGGGTTGGCTTCCTTCCTTTTGGGGAACCGCTTTAGGAATTATTGAACCATTCCAATTCCAATCCGTTAAAATCATTGGAGTCTGGTTGAAGGCTGGACAGTTTTGACTGGCAATTTGGGAGTAGGCCATGAAGCATGTTTCCCGTTTTTTGTTGGCATTTCTGGTATTGATTGGTTCGGTATGGTTTGGGGGAGCAGCAAATGCCAATGGAGGGATTCAGGATCCGGCCAAACTTTTCTCCCCGGATGCCATTCGACGGGCTGATGATCAAATTCAAAAACTAAAGCTGGAACACAAAAAGGAAATTTTTGTTGAAACCATTGAGAGTCTTCCCCCAAGGGAAAAAGGTGGTCCAGACCTCGCCAACAAACAAGCCACCTCCAAATGGGTGAACGAATTTGCCTTGGGGCGCGCAAAAGCCCAATCTGTTAATGGCGTCTATTTTCTGTTAATCAAAAATCCAGGTAAATTCCAGTTTGAAATAGGTAATAAAACATTGCAAAAGGAATTTACCCTTTCAGATCGGGATGAGCTAATCCGAAAAATCCAGCCTCTCCTTAAGGAAAATCGGATGGATGAGGTGCTGGAAGCATTGGTGACTAACATTTCTTCCAAAATGGCGCAAAATCATTCCGTTGCGGCCAAAGTTCCTGTGACCGGCCAGAAAGTTGATCATGTGGTTCAGGGAAACAACGAAAACAATCCCTTGCTGGGTTACCTCTGCATTGGCGCATTGACTGTCTCTTATACACATCTGACGCTGCCGACGATACTCCTTGT
>CAWUOD010000738.1:0-2023 GCA_963923115.1 uncultured Singulisphaera sp. | reverse complement strand
ACCACGCACCAGTTGGCCGATAGCGTTCCTTTCATCGCCTGCGTTGGTGATAAGCGCCCCACCCAAGGTTCCCGCCACACCCACCAGGGATTCCAGTCCACCCAAACCAGCCAGGGAGGCCGCCTTGAGCAGTTCAAGAACCTCCGAGCCTGTGCCTGCGCGGACCTTGTTACCGGATATTTCGATTTTCTGGAATTCCGGCTGGGCCAGCCGCAAGACAACGCCGCTTACTCCCGCGCTTCGAACGAGTAGATTGGTTCCACCTCCCAAAACGCGAAGGGGAATCTTTTTCTCAAAGCAGATCCGGACCAGCTTGGCGAGGTCCTCACGGGATTGGGGTACGGCCAAAACTTCCGCAGGCCCACCAACCCCGGCATGGGTAAAAGGGGCAAGCATTTGGTTGAACTGCACAAAACCGAGGTCTTTGAGGGCTCCGGTGTCTTCCATGGTCCGGTGGATCCTAATGGGTTGGGGCTATTGGTTTCCCTGAATACTATACGATTCCCTGCCCCGGGGCCTAAGGTTCTCCGGAACAGAATACCCCATCTTTTTTTCCCCACAACGGCCAGGGGGGTGAGATGTGGCTATCAATGTAAGCATGAGCAACAGTTTCCCCATTCCCGCTGGCGACGGTTCCTACGCCCAATCCTCGCCCCCCGGCGCCGATCAGCCTATCGCCATCCTGATCAGCGGGGGCCTGGACAGCGCCATCCTTTTGGGTGAGGCACTCAAGGTTCACCCAAAAGTCCATCCGATCACCCTCCGCTGCGGCCTTGCCTGGGAACCTGGCGAACAGGAACACCTTTCCCGGTTTCTCAAGGCGCTTGACTCCCCCAAACTGGCCCCCTTGGTTACCCTAACCCAGCCTGTCGATGACCTTTATGGCCGACACTGGTCCACCACGGGCGAGGCCATCCCCGATGCCCATTCTCCCGATGATGCCGTGTTTCTGCCAGGCCGAAATGTGTTCCTTTTGGCAAAGCCGATTGTCTATTGCCACATGCACAACATTCCCGCCGTGGCGATGGCCCCCCTCCAGACCAATCCTTTCCCGGATGCGACTCCCGAGTTCTTCCACAATATGGTTGCGGTGGTCAATCAGGCGCTTAAGGGGAATGTGGCCCTGCGTCTCCCCTATTTGGGCCTTCGCAAGCGGCAGGTGATGCGCCGTGGGCGCGATTTGCCTCTGGAATTGACATTTTCGTGTATCCACCCCCAGGGGGGGATCCACTGTGGAGTGTGCAACAAGTGCGCGGAGCGCCGCCACGCCTTTGCCGAGGCGAGCCTCCCCGATCCCACGCCCTATGCCAAAGAGGTGAGCTGATGTACCGAGTGACGCGGGAAATCCACTTTTGCTATGGCCATCGTCTGCTTCAGTACGACGGAAAGTGCAAAAACCTCCACGGACACAATGGTAAAGCGGTGATCACGCTTGAAGCGGACAAACTCGATAGCCTCGGTATGGTGGTCGATTTTGGCAAGCTCAAGGAAACCGTGGGAAAGTGGATCGATTCAACACTCGACCACAGGATGATTCTGCATCGGGATGATCCAGTCCTCCCCTATCTTTTAAGCCAGGGGGAACCGATCCATATCGTCGACACCAACCCCACCGCCGAAAACATTGCCAAGCTGATTTATGATCACGCCCGCCTGCAAGGATTCCCAGTGACGGAGGTCACGCTCTGGGAAACGGAAAATTGTTTCGCGACCTACACCGGATAAAGAAACAAAGCTGCCAGACCATGCCGGTTTGGCAGCTTTGGCGAAGGTATATAATTTTCGTCCTGGATGTATTTTTCCTGGTTGCACTTTTAAAAAAGCAGAACCCATAGAAAATCTCCCCCCTGCCCTTTCCAGGCTGGAGGTGGAAACTTTTTTCATGCCTTTTGGACAAAGTCCATGCGGCGGCTGGGCCTTCCTTGGGAAGGCGTGATTTGCTTTATTCTTTTTTTCCTCCCGTTTGGAAGGCACCTCAAAAGTTTTCCCTCCCCTCACACGGGAGATGCTTTCAAGTCTCCAC
>CAWUOD010000737.1:0-2024 GCA_963923115.1 uncultured Singulisphaera sp. | reverse complement strand
CCTGACCGCTTGTCAAAATCCGGGCAAAGCCCCTGTCAATCAGGGCGTCCAAAGCACAAAAAGGATCCGTTAAAGAATCAAAAGCGCGGTGAAAGACCAGCCGGGAAGGCTGTAATCTTCGAGAAATCCGATCGAGAAATTCCCAATCCAGTCCACCGTCCGGACCTAGCGCCCCAACAACCACAAAGTCGGCCCCCGCCTCCAGGAATTCCTCCGCCTGGATCAACATCCGCGAGATTTCCGGCGGGGAATAAACAAAATCGCCAGGCCTGCAACGAATCAACACCGCCAGTGGGAGCCCGGTGCCATGGAGTTCTTTCAACAACGAGGAGTGGGGAGTCACACCGCCCACCTGAAGGACCGAGCATAACTCCAGTCGATCGGCGCCCGTCTCGGCCGCGAGCCAACCCGATTCCGGGGAGGAAACGCATACCTCCAAAAGAGGCCGGGTCATGATTGCCGGATTACCATGCGCTTGTCGATCGCGGGTTTTTCCAATTTTTGGATCTGGGGCTTCGCTCCAGGCCAGGTGATTTCGATCCAATCGACCGATGTGGCGGTTCCCAAACCAAAGGTGACCTCGGTATCGGGTTGACTCATATAACCCCTGGCCCCTGTGACAATCCGTTCGATCACGGAGTCACCTGTCTTGCATTTGACCACCGCGCCCAAAGCGCTTCTGTTTGTGGTGTTTCCATTCCCCTCGAGTGCCAGGCGGATCCAGTGGTGGGAGGTTTTCTGGTCGTTGCGAAGCACACGGGCAGGTTCATTATTTCCCACCAGGATCAGGTCGAGGTCTCCATCGCCATCAAGGTCGGCGAAAGCGGAACCCCGCCCGACGATCTGTTTGTTGAAATCCTTGCCCGTATTCGCGGGGGGAACCGGTTCAAAACAGCGGGGATTCCCGCCTGAATTCCAAAAAAGCATCGGAGCCTGGGGAAAGCTTTGGCTGGCATTGACCTTGGAGATGTCCGGCTCGAGGTGACCATTGTTCATGAATATGTCAAGCCGGCCATCAAGGTCATAGTCAACAAAAACGATTCCAAATTTCATGGGAATGCGGCTCGGTCCGCTCAGGCCGACAGCCAGCGCGGAATCGGAAAACCTGAGAGCGCCCGGTTTGTTGGTTGTGAGAAAGGTCAAAGGCTCGTTGGAAAAATTGGCGACAACCAGCCCGCTTTTGCCCGGACGATATTCTCCCCAGTCGATACCCATTCCCGCCCGGGCCCGACCATCGGCGTAAGCGACACCCGCTTCGAGACCTACCTCCTTGTAGCGCCTCCCACCCTTGCCATCGGATTGGTTATGAAACAGAAAATTTCGCACGGTGTCGTTGGCGACAAAAATATCAGGCCATCCGTCGTTGTCGGCGTCGGCGACAACCACCCCCAGGGATTTTCCGACCGCGCGAACGCGGGCCTTGTCCCCCACGCCCTCTTTTTCGGTGACCTCAATCCCTGCGGATTTCGTGACATCCTCAAACGCGCCGTCGCCTTTGTTTCGCCAAAGGGTGCATTGGGTGCCCTCAAAGGAGGTTGGGGAGACATAGGCGCGACCAACACCTGTCAGGGTCGTCTTGATCGACAAGTCGGTGCCCGGAGCCCAAGTCACATAATGACACAAAAACAGATCCAATTTGCCATCATTGTCAAAATCGACAAATGTGGCCGTTGTCGGAAAAGGAAGCACCTGTTTGTCCTGGGAGAAATTGGTCCTCGGCAAGGATCCCCAATCGGGCCCCTGTGCCATTCCCGCTTTCGCGGTCACATCCGTGAAACCCTTTCCAGCATTGTTCCTGAGCAAACGATTCCCGCCAACCGCTCCGATAAAAAGGTCAGGCCATCCGTCGTTGTCAAAATCTCCCGAACAACCTCCGAGCCCGTAAAGGGGTTTTTCCAGTCCCATGGACTTTGTCACATCCTCAAATCCCTTGCCCTTGTTGCGATAAAGCCCACAGGAACTGCCTGTGCCGGATTGGTCAGGCCATGGGCAGGAACTGACGAAGAAAAGATCGGGAAGACCAT
>CAWUOD010000736.1:0-2024 GCA_963923115.1 uncultured Singulisphaera sp. | reverse complement strand
CCGGGATTCCTCCCGCCTCGATCGATGCCATCCGCAAGTGCTACCACCATCTCTACCGGGAGGGGTCTTCGATCCCGGTATCCTGCGGCAAAATGGAATCCACGCTGGGCCACATACCCGAAGTGCGCGAACTGGTCGAATTCATTCGCGTCGGCAACCGTGGCATTTCGCTGACCACCGAACGGGCTGCCGCCTAGACTTCAGGCCACGAGCCTTGACAAAAATCCGCGAACCACCATCGCCCCGGAGTCCCTCAAACGAGGAACTCCGGGGCGATGCGCATTTTCCCCAAGCCAATCCCGTTTTAGGCGAAATCAATAAGCGATAAAAGCAACAGGGTTGTCCCGTTGACCATGGCGTGGGCCGTCATGGGGGCAATCAGACTATTGCGGGTTTCGCGCAGGATACAAAAAAGCGTTGCCAGTCCGCCAAGCGCGGGCAGCCCAAGGATCCCCTGCGGATGGATCGAGGCGAAAAGCACCGAGGAGATAAGGGTACTGATCCAGAACGAGGGCCTGGTGCCTGATGCCCGCGAGGATTCCCGGAGGTGCCGGTAAAGGAACCCGCGAAAAAAAATCTCCTCCACAATAGGCGCCATCACGACCGCCGCAAACACCCCCAACAGCCAATCGAAGCGCGTCCCCTTGGCAAGCTGCATAGGTAGTGGGTGTTCGGGTGTCGGGGTATTGGGAAACGACTGGATCAGACCGGCCGTGCAGCACAAAAGGACGAGCATTACAGGCCAAAACGCCAGATTCCCCAGAATTCCGGCGGGAATTTCGCCCAAAGACAAATCCCGACGGGAAAGTCCAATCAGACCGAGTAGTTCGCTGAATGAAATTCCCCGGGCCAAAGGCCAGGCCATGGCTCCCAAACTTAAGATCTGGGTCAGAATTCCGCCCATGAGTCCGTGCATTCCGGTGGCGGGAACCAACAGGTAGGAGATACCAAAACTAAGGACCATATAGGAAACAATCCAGACCGCAAAAGTTTCCATAAGAATTGCCGGCGCGCTGATCGCCAAATCGCCTGCCGGGGCGATCCCTCTTCCGAGTGGCCCACGCGATCCGCGAACCCAAAGGGCGATCAACACCACAATCCCCGTAAGGATCAGACCCATAACGACCAATGAGGCCATTCCAATCCCCATGGCGAAACGGGCCAGCCGTCCGAAGTAGGAAAGAGGCTCGCGAATCCAGAACTCGGCATCTTCAGGGGAAGGTGGAGCATTGCCGGGAATGGTTGCGAACCAGCCAAGCTGATCGGCCAGGGTTTTGCGGGCATCATCGCTTATGGGTGCCAGCGGTTCATTGGCCCGTCTTTTCACCCAGTCCAGAACAATGTCAAAAGTCGGTTTCAGACCCGCCTCGTCCGCATTTTTGGCGACGCCCTCAAGGCGCTTGAGTGCGGCGGGGGAGCCGACGGTGGAGGCTTCGACAATGGCCAAAGCAATCACGCCCCGGGGGCCATGATTTTGCAGGGGGGCCTCCAGTTGTTTGATGACATCGCTTGCGGGGACCCGTGATGCGATTTGCATTCCCCAATAGAGTTTTGCCGCCAAAGATTCCGCAAGCAGTGGCTCATTGCGGACGGCCACGGGTTTTTCCGCTGGCTCGGCGGCTGGAAAAATCTGATTCCGGTTCAGGATCAAACCCACCACCAAAAGCACCACAATCCACGGGATCAAAGGGATTCGGGGTTGTGTGGGCTCGGGCTGGGCTTCTTCCCAGGGGTATCCTTCGTCGATATCTTCACTCATTCTGCCGACTCCCAGAGCCTCTCGCCGCCTGTAAACGCGTTGGAATTGCTTCCCAGGATCGCTCCGGGAGGGAGCTCGGGGAGTTTCTTGGCGTTGCCCCCGCCGAGGACAACATAGTCGGCGATGAGAACCATTTTCAGCCTGTGGACCACATCAAAAACAATGCGGGCCCATCTTTTCAGGCCCATACGCTTGAGGGATCGGGTTCCTACCCACTCCTCAAAGGTAAGTTTCTTGCGATAGGGAGCGTGCCCCATTTCCAAAG
>CAWUOD010000735.1:0-2024 GCA_963923115.1 uncultured Singulisphaera sp. | reverse complement strand
TTCTGGAACGCGGGATGGCCAAAGGTCCGCTCATCATGACCCCATGCGGTGTAGAACACCCGCCCTTTTCCCTCATCGCGAACCCACGACCAGGGCTCCTCGCCCCGTCCCTCTTTGCGGGTTTCGAGTACGGTGCGCCCAGCCCCGTTGTGTTTGGTGTGGACATAGGTCTCATCCCAACTTTCAAAACCGGGGAAACCCTTGTAGATGGGGTGGTTCGCATCCTTGATCTGGGTCCTGAAGGTTCCGGTGCCGTGACGCTGGAACTGGGCGCCGACGAGCTTGATGTATTCGGGCGAATTGAGGAAACAGTACGAGGCGCAATGAAGCGGCACAAAACCTTTGCCCGAGCGGACAAAGTCGAGAAGTGCCTTCTCCTGTTCGGGTTCGATTTTGGGATGATTGGCATAGACCATCAGGGCGTCGTACTTCGCCAGGGTCTCGGGATTGAGAACCTTGAGGTCTTCGGTGTATTCAAGCTTGATGGGTTCGTTGGCCCAGCCCGAGGCCAACTGGCGATAGCGCATCGCTGGCTGGTGGTGCCCATTGTCCCCAAGAAAGAGGACCTTTAGCGGGGCTGAGGGAGCCGCCGGGGTGTCCGCCACGGGTCCAAGGACCAAACTACAAAGCAGAATGGAGAACAACATAAGCCACCTCGACGCAAGGAATTCCGGTAAAGTCGAACTGTCCGGGCCAAACAGGAAAAAATCGTACGAATCATTCTATCCCCCCCACAAGGTTTTGAAGGGGAGAAGTCTTCAAAGGGCAAAGAGACAATCGGGAAGCTCCCTGAAAGCGCATCCCGAAAACCGCCCCGGGGGCGATAGGCTGCCCCGGGATGAATCATTGCCCTTTTTGTGCCAATTAGAGATACTGGTTAATGATATTTTCCAGCAACTCCTGGCGACCCGATTCGTTGGGGCTGAGCGTGGGCTTGCCCAGGACATACTTTTCAAGCGATTCGAAGTTTGCCTTGCCTGATTCGATCTCGGCGCCGACGCCTGTGTCGAAGCTCTTGTAGCGATTCTTGACAAAATCCTTGAGCACGCCGTCCTTGCGGATGGCGGCGGCGATCTTGGCTCCACGGGCAAAGGCGTCCATTGCGCCGATGTGGGCGTGGAAAAGATCGACCGGCTCGAAGCTTTCGCGGCGCACCTTGGCGTCAAAGTTGACGCCACCGGGGGCGATTCCGCCCTGTTCCAGGACAACGAGCATGCACTGGGTGGTCAGATAGATATCGGTGGGGAACTGGTCGGTGTCCCAGCCGAGAAGGGCATCGCCTGTGTTGGCGTCGATGCTGCCGAGGGCGCCCTGGATCCGGGCGTATTCCATTTCGTGCATCATGGTGTGACCGGCCAGGGTCGCGTGGTTGGTTTCGAGGTTCAGTTTGACATGATCCATCAGGCCATTGGCCCGACAGAAATTCAAACAGGCGGCGGCATCAAAGTCGTATTGATGCTTGGTCGGTTCCTTGGGCTTGGGTTCGAAGAGGAACTGTCCCTTGAAGCCGATCTTTTTGGCGTAGTCGACCGCCATGTGCATGAAACGGGCGAGATGGTCGAGTTCGCGCTTCATGTCGGTGTTGAAAAGGTTGTGGTACCCTTCGCGTCCACCCCAGAAAACATAGTTTTCCCCACCCAGTTCCTGGGTGACTTCGAGCGCCTTTTTGACCTGTGCGGCGGCATGGGCAAAGACATCGGCGTTGCAGGTTGTCGCGGCGCCGTGCATATAGCGCGGGTGCGAAAACATGTTTGCCGTTCCCCAAAGGAGCTTGATCCCGGTCCGCTGTTGCGCGGCCTTGAGAGCCTTTACCACGGCGTCCAGATTCTTGTTGGTTTCGGCGAGGTCCTTCCCTTCGGGAGCGACATCGCGATCGTGAAACGCATAGAAGGGGCAGCCGAGCTTCTCGATGAATTCAAACGCGACATCAACGCGCTTGACCGCATTTTCCACCGAGTCGGATCCATCGTCCCAGGGGCGCTGGAGGGTCGCGGAACCGAAGGGGTCGCTGCCTGTTCCACGAA
>CAWUOD010000734.1:0-2026 GCA_963923115.1 uncultured Singulisphaera sp. | reverse complement strand
CTCACGGATGACAAATTCCGGATCAGGGACCCTTTCCGGAAACGGGCCCAACAATTCCAACCAATCAGAGCGGATACGACCTAAATCAAAGGAAGAATTCTCCTGTCCCATGAGTATACTTGCCGTGCCAATCCCTGAAACGGCAAAGAATTCGCGGCGATCCATGGTCAATCCTTCCTACACCCCCGGCACGGCAGGGTTGATGGGTTTATTGGATTCAGAAACGGGTCGAAGTTGGTGGCGGTCGCCTTCCCAGCGGCTGACCACGAGCGTCGCGACACCGTTGCCAATGAGGTTGGTGATGGCGCGTCCTTCGCTCATGAAGCGGTCGATGCCGACAAGGAGCGCCAACGATTCGATCGGGATCGACGGAACAGCCTGAAGTGTCGCGGCCAAAGTGACAAATCCCGCACCGGTGACGCCGCTGGCGCCTTTGGAAGTGAGCATGGCGATGGCGAGGATTCCAAGTTGGTGCCAAAGGTCAAGTTTGGTGCCTGTCGCCTGGGCAAGGTAGACCACCGCCATGGTGAGGTAGATATTCGTGCCATCCAGATTGAAGCTATAGCCTGTCGGGATGACCAGCCCGACCGTTGAGCGGGAGCATCCCATTTTTTCGAGCTTTTGCATCATCCCGGGGAGGGCTGTTTCGGAGGAGCTTGTGCCCAAAACCAGAAAGATCTCCTCGCGAATGGCGACAAGATATTCCCAAATGGACAATCCCAAAGCTCTCAAAATCAGACCAAGCACTACAAAAACAAAAACCGCCGCCGTGAGGTAAAACGCGATCATCAGGAACAATAGATTCTCGAGAGCTTTGAGCCCAAATTCACCGACCGTATAAGCCATCGCCCCAAACGCTCCGATCGGGGCAGCGCGAACCACGATCGCCATCACCGCGAAAAAGACCTCCGCGATTCGCTCGAGTCCATGAAGGATTGGCGCGCCCCGCTCTCCCAGTCCCGACAAGGCAAAAGCGGTGAGGATCGCGAGGAGGAGCACTTGCAGCAGGTCCCCCGTCGCGAAAGCTCCCAGAAAAGTATTGGGGATGATATTGAGCAAAAAATCCACGGTGCTGTGGGTTTCGGCCCGTTTGGCAAATTCGAGGGCTTTTTTCGCGTCGAGTTTGTCGGGATCAAAGCTAATCCCATTTCCCGGCTGAAGCAGATTGACCACAACCAGCCCGATCAGAAGCGCCAAAGTGGAGACCACCTCGAAATAAAAAAGCGTCTTGATGCCGACCCGACCAAGATTTTTCAGATCACCCATGGAAGCAATCCCATGGACCACCGTGCAGAAGATGATCGGGGCGATAAGCATTTTCACGAGCTTGATGAAAGCTTCGCCCAGGGGTTTTAGCGATTTCCCGGTTTCGGGCCAAAGGGCCCCAACCAGAACGCCAAGCGCCACGGCAAGAAGGACCTGGACATAAAGGATCCGATACCAGGGGAGGGATTCAGACTTTGGTGGGATTTTCGAACTTGTCATGGTAAACGCCTGTTTAAGTCCTTACCGGATTCCTGGGGGGAGTGGCGGGATCAGGTGATGATTGGATGGAGTGCAACGCAAATAAACCGTTGACAAAATGGACCTCTCAGGCTTTGGGCTGATAATTTTCCAGCTCCCCGGGAAGCGGAGGAGAAACCCCGGGAGGTGGACCATGGCGGAAACTCGGATCGGGAAATCCATGGAACATTCTGGGGATAAAAGGGAATTCATCCGTAAGCACATAGTAATAGGTGCCTTTGGGATATTCCGGAGTGGGTCCGGTTCTTCCGTTACATTCATCAAGATCACCATGGCCGGGAATATATTCAAAATCCTGGACAAATGCGCCATCATGACGGCCCCCCGGACCCGAGGTCCGGCCACCAGCCCGCAAACCCGAACACAATTTGTAGCTCGACTTCAATCGCTTTGGTTTGCTATTGAGACAGGTGGGGTCACCGGGACATTCGGGACCATAAATGGGATAGCCATCGGCCTGTCTCTTATACACATCTCCGAGCCCACGAGACCAGAGAGGATC